>CAJXZM010000003.1 GCA_913063125.1 uncultured Gammaproteobacteria bacterium
TGCCACGGAAATAACGCATTAGCGATTAACCGTTACGGCAGTAGATATATTCAGAATCGCGTAGAATACCACCAGAGTCAGGGCATACCTAGTGGATTAGAGGTTCTGTAACAAAGATACACATACAAGAGCAGTCGCGTTACCAAAAGAGCGAGGCAGTATTACTCCTCGCTTTCATCAACCGAAATATCACCAACAGGAATCTCTCCACCTTGCTCTAGCTGACGCTCCACTATTTCCGCTAGCATTAAATCTTCCTCAAGTTGCGCTTCAGAGGCAACAGCATCATCCGATGCATCAACTTTAGCTTCTTGGGCTTTATTGGCTTCAAACTGTCGAACAATATCGGCGAGGGAGTTAACCGCCGGCCTTTCTTCAGGAGCAAGTACTTTTTCTTCAGTAAGCTCCTGTACAGCGTCTTCCACAACCACATCAATGCTGCCGTCACTGACTTCAGCAATACTATTTTCAACAACAGATTCAGCAGGCTCATGTTGAACTACTTCAATTAAAGCGTTTTCATCACGCTGCTCAGGGGTTACGTCATGCCCAGTAGGTGCTTCGGCTGTGTTTTTATCCGATTCATTAGAACCAACATCTTCTAGCTCTAGCTCTTCGTTAATCTTATCGAAGTCTCTAATTTCAGACAACGGTGGTAACTCCACCAAATTTTTGAGATTAAAGTAGTCCAGAAAGATGCGTGTTGTTGCAAACATGGCTGGACGACCCGGCACATCACGATGCCCTACCACACGCACCCATTCGCGCTCTAACAGTGTTTTCATGATATGAGAACTTACACTCACACCACGGATTTCTTCAATTTCACCACGAGTAATCGGCTGTCGATAAGCCACCAACGCGAGGGTTTCAAGCAAAGCGCGAGAATAACGAACGGGTTTGTCTTCCCACATCCGGCTTACCCACTCCCCTACTTCTTCTTTCACTTGAAAACGATAACCCGAGGCAACTTCTTTTAATACCACACCACGATTTACATAGTCCTCTTGCAAAGCCGTTAACGCTAGCTTGAATTCCTCCTTTGTAGGGCGCTCTTCATCAAAAAAAAGGCCACTCAAACGGTCGATATTCATTGGTTCGCTTGAAGAAAATAACGCGCCTTCTACAATTTTTTTTATTTTGTCTTTATCCCAAGGCATGCGCTAACTCTCTTCTGGCTCTGATTCTGTTTCCGGTTCAGCTTCTTCTAAGGCCGATGCTCTTGCCTTCACATGAATAGAACCAAAAGGCTCATGCTGAATTATTTCAATTAACTGTTCTTTAATAAGCTCTAAAATGGCGAGAAATGTCACCACTACACCAAGGCGCCCTTCTTCAGCAGTAAACAACTGCTCGAAAGGAACAAAGCGCTTATCGTCCAAAAACTCCAACACTTCAGACATGCGCTCTCGAGTGGATAGTTTTTCTCGTTCCACTTGGTGGCTTTCAAACATGTCAGCGCGTTGCAACACACCCTGTAACGCTAGCAACACATCTTTTAAATCAACATCGGGAGCAGGAATTTCTTTTCTAAAATCAGGGCGCCCGGCTTCAGCGATAAAAACATCACGACCAACCCTTGGTAATTCATTAATATCCTCTGCCGCCTGCTTATAACGCTCGTACTCTTGCAAACGGCGTATCAACTCTGCTCGAGGATCGTTTTCATCATCTTCAACTTCAGTCTGTCGAGGTAGCAAACTACGAGACTTAATTTCGGCTAGCAACGCAGCCATTACCAAATACTCTGCCGCCAACGCAAAATTTAACGATTTCATCAACTCAACATATTCCATATATTGCGCAGTGATCTCAGCAACAGATATATTTAGAATATCAAGGTTTTGACGTTTGATGAGGTACAGCAACAAATCTAGTGGACCTTCAAAGGCTTCTAAAAAAACCTCTAGTGCATCCGGCGGAATGTAAAGATCTTCTGGCAGCTTTGTTACTGCTTCTCCGTACACCATGGCAAAGGGCATCTCTTCCTGCTTAGGAGACTCCCCCGGAGAAGTACCAGAACTACTCTCTGCAACGGCTTCAGAGATACCATCAACAGTAGACGCACCGGGCGACGCCTCAGTTTCAGACTGTGCCATTGAAGGGGCTTGTAATTGTAGTTCTAACTCATCTGACATCATTTATTACCGGTAAGCAAGGCCCATTGACTCTCGCACTTCTTCCAATGTCTGTCGCGCAGCATCACGCGCTCTTTCATTGCCTTCTGCTACAATACTTTTTACTAAATCAGGGTCTGACGTATATTCAGCAGCACGTAGTCGAATCGGCTCCAACTCAGCTTGCACCGCTTCAATAAGTGGTTTTTTACAATCAACACAGCCGATGCTTGCACTTCGACAACCTTCTTGTACCCATTTATGGATACCTTCATCGGTATACACCAGATGCCACTGCCAAACGGGACATTTACCCGGGTCGCCGACATCGGTTCGACGCGCCCTAGCCGGGTCCGTTGGCATTCTGCGTATTTTCGCATCCACATCATCAGGAGCTTCTCGCATTTTGATGGTGTTGTGATATGACTTAGACATTTTACGTCCATCCAAACCCGGCATTTTTGAAGCTGGCGTTAATAGCGACTGAGGTTCCGGAAGGATAACCTTCCCGCTACCCTCAAGAAACCCGTGTAGCCGGTCCTTATCAGCCAAGGCAATGTTTTGCTGCCCGCTGACTAATGCATGGGCAGTTTGCAACGCATCATCGTCACCTTGCTCTTGGAACTTCTTTAGCAAGTTACGATAAAGCTTGGCATTTTTTTTGCCCATTTTACTGATAGCTTGCTCTACTAACTGCTCAAAACCAGGCTCCTTACCGTACAAGAAGTTAAATCGTCGGGCAACTTCACGTGTTAATTCAACATGAGCCACCTGATCTGCACCAACGGGCACACGACCCGCTCGATACATTAAAATATCCGCACTTTGCAGCAATGGATAACCTAAGAAGCCATAAGTGGCTAAGTCCCTCTCCTTAAGCTGCTCTTGTTGATCTTTGTATGACGGCACCCGTTCTAACCAGCCTAAAGGGGTCATCATGGAAAGCAACAAATGTAATTCGGCATGTTCAGGTATACGAGACTGGATAAATAATGTTACTGAACCTGGATTTACGCCGGCGGCTAGCCAATCAATCACCATATCCCACACAGATTCCTCAATAACACGAGGGTCTTCGTAGTGAGTGGTTAGAGCATGCCAATCGGCAACAAAGAAGTAACACTCAAACTCATGTTGCAACTCAACCCAGTTTTTTAGCACTCCATGGTAATGGCCCAAATGTAGGCTGCCTGTCGGTCTCATACCGGACAGAACCCGCTGATCAGATATCACGGTACTCAATGTAAACTCCTGATTAATATAGTATTTTATAATAACGGTAACATTATCAAGCAATCATCAGGCTTGCTAGCCATCACGATCGCTTTAGTGGTAAATAAATCTATTAACATTAAAACGGGATTATAACGGTATCTATGGCATAAAGGGAGTAGGGTCGCCCTTCCCTTCACGAATCACTTCCGGATTATCACCTGTCATATCAATAACGGTGGTACAATCCATATCCCCCCACCCCCCGTCAATCACAAGATCCACTTGTTTACCCATGAATTGCATCATTTCTTCAGGGTCTGTCATTGGATACTCATCACCCGGCATTTGTAAGGTTGCCGTCATCATGGGTTCATTCAATTCTTCTAATAACGCCAAGACAATCGTGTTATCAGGCACACGCAAACCGATAGTTTTTTTCTTAGGATGCATCAAGCGGCGCGGCACCTCGAGTGTTCCCCGAAGAATAAACGTATATGGTCCCGGCGTATTATGTTTCAACAATCGATAAGCAATATTATCAACCCGCGCGTAAGCCGCCAATTCTGACAAATCCCGACACAGTAGGGTGAAATCATGTTTGCTATCCAAACGGCGAATTTGAATAATACGGTCCAACGCACGCTTATCTCCCATTGCACAGCCTATCGCATAAGCACCATCCGTGGGGTAAATAGCGACACCACCTTTTCGAATAATATCAGCGGCTTGTTTGATTAGGCGGGGTTGTGGTGACTCAGGGTGAACTCGAAAAATTTGCGACATTAGCCAAATAACTCCCAAATAGGTCTGCTGTCGGAGGGTAAGGAGGGAAACCGTCCTAATTGCGCCCAACCGCCGGAAGGCCCGTGATAGTCACTGCCTGTTGATGAGTATAGACTAAACTCCTTAGCCAACGATGCCGCTGTTTGCGACTCACCCGCATTTTGTGTGCCTGTGCACACCTCTATGGCTTGCCCCCCCGCCTCACTAAATGCAGCGACTAGACGTGATAACTTCATTCGCGTTAGCTTGTATTTTCCAGGGTGTGCAATAACAGCTACACCACCGGCTCCATTAATCGTTTCCACTGTTTCAGCAACCGTTGCCCAATCTGTTTTTACAAAGGCTTTTTTTCCATTGCCTAAATATTTGCTGAACGCTTTTTCCATATTTTTACAATGCCCAGCCTCAATCATTGCTTTTGCAAAATGGGGCCTACCTGGGACATGGCCATTAGCATTGGCAATAGCGGCTTCATATATGCCGGGATAACCCAGTTTTGCTAGCTTTTCACCCATTTTCACCGATCGATCGACACGAAACGCCTGCTGTTGCTCCAATAACTTCATCAACACACCAGCACCAGGGTCAACATTTAGCCCCACAATATGAATATCTTGATTTGCCCATCGAGACGAGATTTCAACGCCGGCTAAAACCTCCAAACCGACTTGTAGCCCTTGCTGCTTGGCTTCTGCAACACCGTCTGTGGTGTCGTGATCGGTTACCGCGAGCACAGAGATCCCTGCTTCTTTAGCGGCATTTACCAGCTCGGTAGGTGTTAATTCACCGTCAGATGCGGTGGTATGACTGTGAAGATCGTAGATTTTTGAACTCATAAGGGTTGCTTTTCGTGCTTATCGTTATCAAATATTCTATCATTGGTCACCCAAAATGTACGGACATCCTCTGAATTATGAAGCAACTTTTTGATTTCTTCCCGGTAGCCATTTTTGTTGCCGTGTATTTCAATACGAAAGACATCATTTTATCGACCATGTTTTTGGTTGGCGCAAGTGCTGTTCAGCTAGCGGTTGGTTTGCTGGTTTATAAAAAGGTAGAAAAAATCCACCTTTATACCTTCCTTGTATTAGCAGTAATGGGAGGACTGACAATCGCATTTAAAGACCCCACCTTCATCATGTGGAAACCAACCGTCATCAACTGGACGTTTGCAATGGCTATTCTTGGCAGCCAATTCATTGGCGAACGTCCGATTGTTCAACGTCTCATTGAGGGCTTATTAAAACAAGCGCCACACCTCACCATCGATGTACCACAAGATAAGTGGAAAGGCCTCAACCTAAGCTGGGTCGTCTTTTTTATCTTTTTAGGTGCCGTTAATATTTATGTAGCCAAAAATTATGATGAAAGCACCTGGGTTACCTTTAAATTAGTGGGAATGACACTATTTAACTTAATCTTCTTTGTTGGTCAGTTTGCTTACCTATCAAAGTTTATGACTGAGGACCCTGAAGACGAGACCACCTCCACAGAAACAGAGCAAAACCCAGAAATCACCGCCAACAAATCGCAAAAACAGGACTAGATTGTTATGCTTTATGCCGTCATCTCTGAAGACGTTGAAAACAGCTTAGAAAAACGTCTTTCCGTACGCCCAGCACACCTTGAAAGATTAGAAACACTGAAACAAGAAGGTAGACTGTTCGTTGCGGGCCCCTTCCCCGCACTTGACACTGAAAACCCAGGTGAAGCTGGTTTCACTGGCAGCTTGATTATCGCTGAATTTGCAAGCTTAGACGCAGCACAACAATGGGCAGACAAAGACCCTTATATCGACGCAGGTGTATACGCCAACGTCACGGTTAAACCTTATAAAAAAGTATTACCTTAAACATTCTACCATTCTAAATGGACAGAAAATGGATAGCAAAAGGATCATTACGTGAAAGTCATTACCTCAATTATTGCACTCATCAGTCTTATGGTGTTTACGTCATTCAGCCACGCTGAAACTCAATATATCAAAGATGAAATCCGCATTGAAATGCACTCTGGCCCCACGACGGGCTATCGTATTATTCGGTATTTAAAAAGCGGCGACACTTTTAACGTCCTTAACCGTTCTGATGATGATAAATGGTTAAAAATAAGCATCAAAGGAAAGGAAGGATGGGTACAAGCACATTATGCTACGCCAACCCCCATCGCTAAAGCGCTACTCAAGAAATCTGAACAAAACACTGCGACATTAACACAAAAAAATACAGACCTTCAGAATCAACTTTCAGAGGTCATAGCCGAACTTAAATCAGTAAAAACACTACAAGGCAGCTTAGAGTCCACCGCAAACTCCCTAAAAAACAAGCTTGGTTCTATTGAGAAAACTGCAAACAATGCCATCATTACCGCAAAAAATTATCAGCTTTTACAGGAACAAACTGAGTTATTGAATGTTAAATTGGAAAAGCTAGAGGAAGAGAACAAAATCCTAGAAAACGACAACCTAGAAGATGGCATTATCTGGGGTATTCTAGCGGTTATTGCGGGGGTAATTTTAACACTAACAGTACCAAAAATGTCGACTCAAAAACGTAAAGGTGAATGGTAAATCTCAGTATTTAAACGTTAACTCCTTTCGCATAGGCTTCGCCACGATATATCGTGGTTATGTATAGCTATTACACAGCACCTTAGGCGAAAGGATTACACTTTTTCTATATTGTCATTTTTTACAGAAATAAGCATTGGCGTAAATTTCAACTTTAAACAACCCCAAGCGAGTCCTTAACTGCTTTTGGTACTCTCGGTTATCGGTTATTTGAATGGTGTTTGCACCCAACTCTTTTGCGTTATCCTCAAGGTCATCACGCGCCCCCTCTCGCAAATAATCATTCGTTGCAATAATCGTTAAAAACGCATCATCATCACCGTAAGAGCCATTCACTTTTTCTAATAATTCACATTCCCTAGAAATCAAATACGCAGAATTTTTTTTACTATTGCCTTTCTCTATCCACTTAATCTCATCTGCCGGGGCTAACAATTGGCACCCTGATAAAGCAAGTACTCCTCCACCCCATACAAAGGTGATCAAGGCATGTTTGGCCAAACTTACAATACGTCCCATTCTTATTCCTTCATTGTTGCTCTGAACTGTTGCGTTCTACTATACATTTTTTTTCGATCACCTTAACACGGCAAGCATAATCAACCAAAACCTAACCATCATAGGCTTAATCATTGCTAACCTTATAATAAGCCCTATACCAAAGACAACGTTCAAACCAAAGGGCATTTGACCCAGCTCAAGGTTACGCCCAATGATAAAGCACCTCCCCTACCTGTTGCTGATACCTATGATAATCATCAGCACCCAAACAACCCACGCGGCCAATGTCGACATATACGGAGAAGATACCTACTACGGGCTAGGTCATCACCTGGATTATTACATCGACAAAAGTGGCCAGCGTAACATTGATGACATCGTTACCAACGGTCCTGATATACTCTGGCAAAAAAGCAAGACCGAAACACCCAGCTTTGGATTTGGAACCGACGTTTACTGGTGGAAGCTTAACATTCGATCTGCTCAACCCCGTTATGAAAATTGGTTGCTGGAAGTCGCTTACTCATTATTAGACGATGTAAACATCTACGTTTTTCAGGAAGAAGAACAAATACAATACGTACACCTTGGCGATAAAAAACCTTTCATGGAAAGAGAGATCAATCATAGAAACTTCCTATTACCCTTAAAATTACATCAAAATACAAATTACACCCTTTATATCCGCCTCCATACAACCAGTTCTATACAGCTACCTCTAAGTCTGTGGGAACACACCTATTTCTGGGAACAGTCTGCAACAATTTCTTTATTACAAGCCTTATTTATGGGCGGCATGCTACTCATATCCCTATACAATTTAGCGTTATACTTCTTTTTACGAGAACGAGTGTACATCTACTATGTATTATTTGTCGTTGGTACGTTAGGAATGCAATCTGGACTCAACGGCATGGCATATCAATACATATTCCCTGCGTCCCCTATGCTGCAAGACAAAATCATTAGTTTCTCGATTATATTTTTATGCCTATATGGAACACTTAGCACCAAACATTTTTTGAAGTTAAAGGCCAATAAGAACCAGTTTCTTCACAAATTGGACTACATTATCATCTCCAGTATATTGTTATTCATTCCGTTTATTTTTTTACCTTATAACGAAATTATCAGACCATTAATACTATGGTCAGTCCTATTGTTTCTCACTTGGTTTTACTATGGGTTGGCTGAACTCAGCAGGGGAAATAAAACAGCAAAGCTATTTGTTCTTTCATGGGTAGCACTCTTACTGGGAGGCCTAATTCTCGCGCTGAACAAAGTAGGTGCAATCCCTATGAATATGTTCACTGAAAGCAGCTGGGAAATCGGCTCCATCATTCAAGCCACGCTGTTATCCATGGCCTTAGCATCGCGAATAAATGAAGAAAGAGAAGCAAAAACAGAAGCAATGCATGAAGCCCTTACCGCCAACAAGGAAGCCGTAGATAACCTATTAAAATATCAGTCGCTATTTGAGAATGCAGTTGATGGGATATTTAAATGTTCCTCTGACTTTCGCTTTATCAATATTAACCCTGCCTTAGCTAGAATGTTCAACTACACATCTGCCAACGACATGATGAATGACATACCCGACTTACACGCAGTGTTACCACATAAGAAAGACGTCAGCGCGGAACTATTTGAAAAACTGGAAAAACATTCAAAAGTAGTTGCCTATGTGTTTGAACTACAAACAAAAGATAAAAACGTGATTTGGGGAAGCATTTCCATTAGAAAAATACCTTCCACAGTAGAAGGAGAGACATTCTATGAGGGATCAATAAGAAATATCACCGAAAGAAAAGAAAGAGAAAAAGCAGAAGAAGATAAAAAAGATGCTTACGCTGCAACACAAGCAAAAACTGACTTCTTAGCCAACATGAGTCATGAAATACGCACACCTTTAACTGCCATCATCGGTTTTGCTGAGTCAATCCGTGATGACGAAATCACCCAGGAGTCTCACGACAGTTTTATTGCCACTATCATTCGCAGTGGCCAACATTTATTACACGTCATTAACGAAATACTCGATTTATCGAAGATAGAAGCCAACAAATTAGATGTAGAATCAATTCCCGTCGACCTGTTCAGCCTCGTTTATGAAGTGCAATCCGTCTTTGAAATGAAAGCACGGACACAAGGCCTGGCCTTTTTTATTCACTATGAGTTCCCTCTTCCTAGAACATTTTCCTCAGATATCACGCGATTAAAACAGGTACTACTTAACCTTTGTAGCAATGCACTAAAATTCACCGACACAGGCTGCATTAACATTGAGGTTGTCTGTCACAAGGAGCAAGAAGAAATTAGCTTTTGTGTCGTAGATTCAGGCATTGGAATGTCTCCAGAACAACAAATCAAAGTATTTAGCGCTTTCACTCAAGCTGACTCATCCACAACAAGAACCCACGGTGGAACCGGATTAGGGTTAAGTATTGCAAAAAAATTGGCAAAATTGATGGGTGGTGACATATTACTAGAAAGCGAAGAAGGCATAGGAAGCCGGTTTACTGTCAATGTCTCAACGGGGAATTTAGACGATGTGCACTGGGTAACCAATGACATTGACGCGCGATTAACACAAGAAAAAAATGCAGATGACTCAATTATTCCTATATTGGAGGGGAACATTTTATACGCTGAAGATAACGAAGATAATCAACGCCTAATTGGAATGCTTGCCAGGCAAACGGGTGCAGAGATCACTATTGTGGAAAATGGAAAAGTCGCACTTTCAACGGCCTTAAAAGAAGAGTTTGATTTAATACTAATGGATATTCAAATGCCCGTAATGAATGGTGAAATGGCAACACGCCTACTTCGGGAAAGTGGTTTTAAAAAACCCATAGTAGCAATCACAGCCAACCTTATGGACCATGAAATCAAATCATACCTTGAAGCGGGGTGTAACGACTATTTGTCAAAACCGGTGCAACGACATCGTTTTTACGACGTGTTAAAACAATACTTATCGGTAATCTCTGAAGGTAAATCTAAACGAGGTCCAGCAATAGAAACAGCCTTACCTTCTGTATCAGGGACCATTTTATTGGCAGACGACAACCCAGATAACATCAACCTTTTCTCAATGCAATTAACCCAAACTGGCGCAACAGTAGATACCGCCACCAATGGTGAAGAAGCCGCAGAAAAAGCACTCATTAACGGGTACGACTTAATACTTATGGATATTCAAATGCCTAAATTGAATGGCATTGAGGCGATTCAATTACTACGCAGTGCCGGATATAGCCGTGCCATATATGCCCTCACTGCCGAAGATGATAAAGTTAAAATTGACAGTTACCTAAAAAATGGGTTTGACGGATATCTACCAAAACCTATGGATAAAGGACTATTACACAAGGCAATATCAACGTACTTAACTAAAGCAGAAAAACATTCTTCTCAACAAGCACATCAAAATAGTTTGCTAGATGACCCTAATTTCGCCCCTATTGTAAAAAAATTCCTATCTGGGCTTTATGATACGGTTAACAAAATGGAAGTCGCAAATTCCAACAATGATTGGGGACAATTACAAGACCTGGCTCATCAATTAAAAGGCTGCGGAGGCAGCTTTGGGTACCCAGAATTGAGCATTCAAGCCAAAGCTCTTGAAACGCTGTTAAAACAACATGCTTACGATAAGGTCCAACAAGAACTTTTCCAATTAAGGGATCATGCGGAAGCCCTATATGAAAGTCAACAAAGCGGTAAAGAAGATCAACGTCCCTTATAAAAAGAAAGAAAAATCACAACAACATTAGACCTAACTATCGATGTGTCAATTGGAGAAAAACACCTTTTCCTCCTATAGTAATCTATAGTTAACTACCTGAAGCAGGCATCGAAAGGGCTCGCATTAAAACCTCCAGAGGAACCCAATATTATGGCGCAAGCTCAAACAGCATTGATTGTTGATGATATGCCTGACATGCGTTCTTTGTTACATGCTACATTACTTAAACTCGGCCTCACCTCAGTAGCAGAGGCCGAAGACGGCGCGCAGGCGCTCGCCACATACCAACAAGCTAATATTGATATCGTATTTTTGGATATCAATATGCCTGGAGTCTCTGGGCTAGAGTTACTGGTAGAACTCAAGCGAATAGACCCTAAAGTCTACGTAGTGATGGTTAGCGGTGAAAGTTCGATAAGCAATGTCAGAACCTCAATAGGATTTGGAGCAAAAGGGTTTGTAGTGAAACCCTATAGTGTTGAAAAAATTGAAGAAGCACTTAAGCGATTTAGTTAACCCCTCTTTGCCTGAAAAATGTGTAGCTCATCAACATACACTAGACTTAATGCAGCTACACTTAATGTAGCTGCACTTAATGTACACGTTAAATGGAGGTACTATCCCTCCGTACAACGTATTCAAGCTACTTACTCATACTACAAAGTTATTACAGTTAGGCCCATTATAATGATCAAATACTGCTTCAACCAATGTAAAACAACCGTACTGATATTACTATCCTTATTCTTAATCGCATGTGGCGGCGGTGGCGGCTCATCAGGGGGAAATTCAGATACCGTCACTATGATTATCGACACATCTTATACTCTCTCCGCAGGCGACACCGTATTACCTACAAATACCAGCGCAAGATTCGACATCAAAAAAAAGAGCAATGAAAATATCAGCACTGTCACATTGCTAACAGGCTCAGCGACTATCAAGCGCGGTTAATACGCTTACTATTTCAAGGTATTCCTACTTAGGTGTTTCTACAATGAAAAGACAGTTACTCCCACTACTCGTGCTCAGCACAATGTTCGGCACTATGATAGCAACACCACATCCAAGCGTTGCCGGCACTGCCCTTTGGTCTATTAATACCAATACTATTGCCAACAAGTCTAGCAACAACGTTGTGGCATCGTTGTCTTTAGATCAAGGCACATTAGATGCGCTACTTCAAAATACGCCAAAAGAAAATACTTCATCACAAGGCTACACTATCGAAATCCCGTTACCCTCCGGTGACCTGATCGCTCTCGAGCTCTTTGAATATTCGATGATGGAGCCTGAGCTTGCTGCACAATTCTCTTATATCAAAACCTATAAGGCGGTAGGAAAAAACGACAAATCCATTACGGGTCGCTTTGATATTACTCCAAAAGGGTTTAGTGGTATTGTTAGCACTCTCGGTGAGACCTATTATTTTGACCCCGTTCAAAGCGATATTACCCAACAACATTACCAGTCTTACGCTCGTAGTGCTTATATTGAAGATAACAATAGCTCAACGTTTACTTGCGGCGTGAAACATGACTCAAGCCAGCCGAGTAAGTTGAGAGAGGCACCAGTAATCAGTGCTGCTAAAATTTCCGGAAGCAAATTACACACTTACCGGTTAGCGATGGCAGCGACCGGCGAATACACGGCGTTTCATGGCGGAACCGTTAACGCGGGCCAAGCAGCCATTGTCACTGCAATCAATCGAATCAATGAAATCTATGCCCGCGAGATTGCCGTTCAATTCACTTTAATCGCAAATAACAGTTCATTGGTTTATACCAATGCGGGGACCGACCCTTACACCAATAACGATGAGCTTATGATGCTAAGTGAAAACCAAACAAACATCGATTCCACTATTGGTTCTAACAATTATGACATTGGACACGTGTTTAGTAGCCAAAATGGAAGCTCTGGCCTTGCACAACTGCAAGCACTTTGCGGCCAACATAAAGCCGAGGGCCTCACAGGAACTAATACACCAAGTGGGGACGCCTTTTGGGTTGACTTTGTCGCTCATGAGATCGGGCACCAAATTGGAGCCAACCATACGTTTAATGGCAGCCAGGTATCTTGTCAAGGCGACACCAGAAGCGCAACAGATGCCTATGAACCCGGTAGCGGTTCAACCATCATGGCGTACGCTGGCATATGTGGCAGTGATAACATTACCAACAATAGTGATGATTATTTCCATACCAACAGCCTTGAAGAAATAGCAACATTTACCAGTGGCGATGGTAGCTCTTGTGGTACCCATATAGACCAATCAAACCAAATCCCAACAGCCAATGCAGGTAGCGATTTCACCATCCCTCAGCAAACCCCTTTTGAATTAACCGGAAGCGGAACTGACGGTGATAATGACACCTTAACGTACAATTGGGAACAACATGACCTTGGTGATACGTCAGCTCCAGGTATTGATAATGGTAACGGCCCCATTTTCCGATCATTCCCCCCTTCAACCAACCCAGTGAGGACATTACCGCTACTAAGCACGTTAATGAACAATTCATCCCCTCCCACAGGTTCAGTACTGCCCTCTACAAACCGGTCTCTCAACTTTAGACTAACCGTAAGAGATGGAAATGGTGCAGTGACATCCGATGATACTCAATTAACCGTCACAACAACTTCAGGCCCTTTTGCAGTCACATCACAGACAAGTAATACTAACTGGACAAGTAACACACAAGAAACTGTTACCTGGAATGTCGCCAGCACTACTAGCGCCCCTGTCAGCTGCGCCACTGTTGATATTCTATTTTCTACCAATAACGGCTTAACGTTTGATACAACCATTGTTGCAGGCACGGTCAATGACGGGTCGCAATCTGTCTCGGCTCCAAACTTGACCACGTCAGAAGGCAGAATCAAGGTGAAGTGCTCGGACAACATATTCTTTAATATGAACAGTGGTGCAATTACCACTATCCCCGCCAACAATCCGCCCGTTGTAAATAACTTCAGTTTCTCCATAACAGGTGGTGAGTCCAACACCAGCGCATTTTCTGCCAATGATGCAGATAATGACACCCTTACCTTTAGCGTTGTCGCAGGGCCCAGCAAAGGAAGCCTTAGCATTAACGGTGGTAACTACACTTACACAGCAAGTGCCAATGTTTCCGGAAGTGACTCATTTGTAGTGAAAGCAAATGACACAAAAGATGATTCCGCCAACGCAACAGCAACCGTTACCATTTTAGCAGCCTCAACCATTGTAAGCAGTGCCGACGGTGACAACTTTCAAGCTACGGTAACCAGCTCATCCGCAGAAGTTATCGGTTGGCAAAGTGCGAAAGCTATCACAAGCCAAAGCCCTGACAATAACGGCTTTATCACCAATACGTTAACATCTGATGATATAGCCATATCCTTTAGCGACAGCGAGAAAATCACAACGTCAATGTCAGCGACTAGCGGCACAGATAGTTGTATTGCTATTACCGTTAACGGGCTCGCTATTAACGTCGATAGCCTAACCGCAACCGACGAGCTTAGAACTGAAGTGATTAGCGATACCCGCATTCAACTGCAACGAACGAACGGGTGCGATTTGCAAACCAATATCACCGACGGAAGCAATATAGCAAAAGAAGCAGTTACACAATTACCAACGCTCAGTGGTTCTATCGCAACACCGCTAAATGTTACCGTTACTGAGTCAGGCGGGGTTTTTACCGTTATGTATAACAACGTATCCCTACCTGAAACAGGACTACTATTTTAGAAGCAATCAATATACAGCCACAAAAAAGCCCCTGAATTAACATCATTAAGGGGCTTTTTTGTGGCTGCTAACTTATACGTTATAACTTAACTATAACAATGACAGTTACAATCCGGTACTTATAACTCGGCACTTAATAACTCTGCCATCTTCCCGTTGTACTGACGAACATACTTAAAAACCTCAGCAATACTATCTCGATCTTTCTGATCTTTCATTACATCAGTAACGTGGCGTAAGGTAACGCCATAACGCTCCCGAAGCACCGGCAATAAAGCCTCATCAACTCCTGGTACAGAAACCCCGCGAGTTTGTACACCCAACAATTTCTTGTCGCCACGATTAAATGCATCAAGAGCATCTTGTTGAGGCACCGTTAAGGTAACCGCTACACTCGAAACAGGTAATGAAGTTTGCTCTTCCTTCACGCCATCACCACTGATAATGTCCTGATTTCCAGACTGACACCCTGCTACCGATACACAAAACATAATCGCTGTTGTTAGAAAAAGACTCGTTGACCGTTTTTTCATAAACCCACCACGCTGTCACATTAACAAGACCTCTTATGCTAACGTGATTCCTACATAGCTGCACCCGCTTTTTTTATGCTTTCAATATCACTCTCGGAATAACCTGCTTTACGGAGAATCTCATCGGTGTGTTCACCCAATAATGCTCCGATACCATGGTATTCTGGCTGCGTTTCTGAAAAACGAATCGGCGACGCTATTTGACGCTGCGTCTCAACACTCCCTTCACGAACAGGCACATCTACCAACAACTCGCGAGCGATAATTTGGGGGTGCTCACAAGCCTCCTTAAAACTTAATACAGGTTCAGTACACGAGTCCAGATCAGCAAAAATTTCACTCCACTGTTGATACGTTTTCTTTTTCATTTCGCCGGCAATATCAGCCTTAAGTTTTTCTATTACGTCTGGCACTAACACCAACCCTCTACCAGACCACTCAGGGTGACCTAATGCTTGGCAAAATTGCGCAAAGAATTGAGGCTCTAAACCACCCACAGAGAAATAACGCCCATCGCTCGTTTCATAACAGTCATAAAAAGAACCGCCGTTAAGCTGCGTTGCTTCTAATTCGGGCTGTATGCCTCCCACTAGCGCAGGGGGTGCAGTTAACGCATGCATGGCAAATGCAGCGTCCGTCATACTGATATCAATATATTGCCCGCCACCACCTTGCTGACGGTGAATAACGGCAGCCAAGATTCCCATCACACCATGACATGATCCACCAGCCACATCGGCAACCTGCACACCAATAGGAGCAGGGCCCGTCGATTTTCGGCCGTTATACCCCATCACACCAGCAATGGACAAATAATTCATATCATGGCCTGCACGATTTTTGTACGGCCCCGTTTGACCATAACCGGTAATTGAGCAATAGATAATATCAGGGTTCACCGCCTTTAAAGCCTCATAACCTACTCCTAATCGATCCATCACACCTGGACGAAACTGTTCAACAACAATATCAAATTCTTTCACTAGAGACTTAACTACGTCCACAGCTTCTGGCTTTTTCAAATCCAGCGAGAGTGATTTTTTGGAACGATTAAGGTAACCATGAGCTGCCGAAACACCATGCTCAAGCGGAGGCATCATACGAACCATATCCGGGCGTGTTGGAGACTCAACACGAACCACCTCAGCCCCCATATCGGCCAACATCATGGTGCCAAATGGTCCTGGCAGCAAAGTAGAAAAATCTAACACTTTTAACGAAGTTAACGGTCCAGCCATGTTTAATCACTCCCCAATTTCGGTTTACAATGCGTAGTCAGCACTAATGAGTCAAGAGTAATCAAATATACCCCTAGTGGCCAATGACCAAACCGCTCATTCTTCGTGACCATTACTGGCAGAAGTAAAAACTAAGGTTACATCCATATCACAATTAGAGCTCTATTTAGGTACTATCTAGATGCTACCTAGCCTCTATATTAGCCACTAGACTGGACTCACATCGAGCTTATGACCGAAAGCCTCACTATCAAAAAGAACGCCTCAAATAGCAGCTCTCGTAATACTGTTTGTATGCATTACGTGCTCGCCGCATGCCAACGAGCCGCTGATGCTGGGCTGGATCAGAACACATGTCTCGAATATGCGGGCTTGCAGCCTAATTTATTATCACAACCGCAAGCTCGTATATCCGCATTACAGTATGAAAAACTGGTCGGCTATATAGCATTAACACTCAATGACGAATTACTGATGCTAGGAGGCAAAGCACGATCACGGGTAGGTTGCTTTAATCTAATGTGTCAACTTGCCATTCATGAACCAACACTACGTCAAGCAATTCTTCGCAGTTTACAATTTTATAATTTGCTCTGGGGAGATATCTATTTTCGTTTATCATCCGACGACGAACTAGCCTACCTATCCATTCACTTCTCTGACCCATCCATTAATGGTGATCACACAACAACCGATTGCAATCTCGTGTTATTACACCGTTTTTTCAGTTGGTTGATTAACCAGCATATCCCTCTACATCACGTTAGCTACTCTTATCCTAAACCGAGTTATCACAAAGAACATGACCGGCTATATCGATGCTCTATTAACTATTCTGAAGCTAAAGATGCACTAGCCTTTCCCAAAATGTTATTAGCGACCCCTATAATTCAAACCA
The DNA here is from genome assembly GCA_913063125.1 of uncultured Gammaproteobacteria bacterium. GTDB lineage: Bacteria > Pseudomonadota > Gammaproteobacteria > Pseudomonadales > Ketobacteraceae > 42-54-T18. The sequence goes on from CAJXZM010000003.1 coordinate 17,345, forward strand.
AAGAAACATTGTCCCTATTTCTCAAGGGTGCCCCTGGCAACCTAATGGCTATTCCCAATAACGAGAATAGTCTCACAACACAAATTCGTACGGTATTGGCATCAACGTTATATAGCGATCCTCCTTCACTGGAACAAATTGCTAACGCGTTAAATACAACAACACAAACCATTCGTAGAAAACTAAAAAAAGAAAATGCGTCATACCAAGAAATTAAAGATCAGTTGCGCCAAGATAGCGCTATCAATTTTTTATGCAATAGCACCTTGCCTATTAACGACATTGCTTTGCGCCTAGGGTTTTCGGAACCCAGCACATTTCACAGGGCATTTAAAAAATGGACAGGGGCCACACCCGGCGATTATCGACGATAGCGTTAATCGCAGCCTGAGTCCAAAACACCTATAATCAGGCCTAAAAACCGCTCGATAAAAGCAGGATCGACGTTATGTTTAAATTCCCAAAACAACCAATAGATCTCATTTTTGGCTTTGGAGGTATGCATCCAGAGGAAAATAATAGGGCAAAGTATTGGGCCGCCCTATTCGAACCCTTTATGCTTTTAATTGCATTTTGGACGTTACTTGAATGGCACTTGAGTAGCAAAGGCTTGCTAAACGAACCCCAATTAATGCTGGCAAATTGGTTAATATGGGGGGGGTTCTTTATTGAAACACTCATCTTGTCTTTCCTCAGTGACCGACCACTACGCTACGTAATGCGTAATTGGGCGCATTTAGTGATCATTTTCCTCGGTATCCCGCTATTTTATGAATCCGCTAATCGAGTCGGTATATTGAGAATGATACGACTATTGCTACTTTTTGGAATTATTACCCACAACCTCCACACTTTAAAAAACCTGTTATCACAGAATCACTTAGGAAAAACATTATTTGTAGGCATCGCGCTCATCCTCGCCAGCGGTATTCTAATTGCCACCATTGACCCCTCAATTGAAACGCCAGCAGAAGGCATTTGGTGGGCGTGGGTCACCGTAACTACCGTTGGTTACGGTGATATAGTGCCCAGCAGTAGCGAGGGACGTATTTTTGCATCTATTCTTATCCTTTTCGGTATCGGTTTAGTATCTCTTATCACTGCGAATCTATCAGCCTACCTGCTATCGAAAGGAATGAAACAGGAACTACAGTACGAAAAAGAAGAACTAAAGAAACTGCGAGAACTTGAGGTTCACGTCCATCGACTAGAAGGTAAAATTGACCAATTATTAGGAAACCTACCCAACCACTCAATAGACAAAAAATAAACAGCACACAAGAAGTGACGTAACGGTCAGTCTAGAGATACCCCAACACCGTTGTAAGACATTGCCCCTTTCTTCTCAAAAAGCCAGATTTGGCCTCAATAATGGTATTATTTCACTTGTTTTGAGCCGCACTTGCATTAGAATCCCATCTCAATCACTTATAGAGTGATTAACATACTATTTCAGAAAACCAAGGGATAGGTTTCTAATGAACGATGCGGCATACATTAACCTTGAGAACGTTCCCGATGGAAGTACTCCAGGCTCTACAATATCTCTAGCGCAAGTTAACACTGAGAACACATCCTGCTTATCAACTGACTCATGCCTATCCACTGAGGCACTGACCAACTCCTTCAACATTGTTAATCAACGCTTTTTTCAGGGAGGAATTACTGGTGCGATTATTTGGCAAGTGCCTAAAGGGATGGTCTCAATTAACAAAGGCTCCCCCTGCTACTCGTTAAACGGATCAACCGAAGAACTTACCTTCGAACAAGCTACATTAGCCATTAAACAAGGCCAAGCAGACAAAGCCTTAGCATTACTCACACCTTTCGCTGATAAAGGCCACCCGGATTCAGAGCTACTGGTATGCCATATACTAAAGCGACAACACGGGGAATGGCAGGGTTATGCCAAGGCCTATAACGATCATTTCATCACAGAAATGATGGCTCCTGCCGCCTGCTACTACCCTGATACTCAAACCATTGCAATTCATCCTCATCTTCACCGTCGTGGCGCTCCTATGTTTGTTTTACGTTACTTGATTTATCATGAATGCTGCCACCAAATCATTGACTCTTCTGAATCAGAACCCCACACCCCTCTTTTTATGGAATACGAGGAAAAAGCCCCATTTAGAGAAAAGGCTCTTTCTTGGTTATCAAAAGAAGGTTTCCCCACGTTATAGGCCGACTACCACCGAAGGTATAGATTAAAAGACTTTTTATACATTAACGTGATGAATTCCATGATGGCATATACATATATTAATAGAGCAGCAATTTGGCTAGCGGTATTTACCGCTGTGTCGATGAGCCCAGCATTTGCCAACCCTGTGAATAGCAACACAAAACAATGCACAAATTCTCCAACACCCCACTGCATCTTAGAAAAAACATTTGATCTTATACAGTCATTACCCTCAAGCAGTGAAAAAGAAAAACTTCTTATTGAACTAGGGTTTGAATCCTATTTACTCAATAAAAAAAAACTGTTTAGCAACACTTTGGGGGAACTCAAAAAAACAAACCTGACGTTAAGAAACTCGTTCCCTACAGCATTACAAAAATTATCCGCTTTGATGAAAAGTAAAAAGATTACACCTGTAATTCCCAATACGTTATTTTCCAGTGCAATCGCAAAGCAGCTTGCTCAAGAAGAGATATTCCTACTCTCCATAAAAAATAGAACAATGGGTATAGAGCATCTTATTGACACACCCCTTAGCCACAAACCTTTCAATGACAGCCTGCAATGGAACGCCGCATACATTTACTATTTAACACTAACAAGAGATGTAACCCTTAAAAAATCTACCGAGCTAAAACGATTCCTCATAAAACAACTTGCACAGTCCCTACCCCAACAACATCAGCAAAAAAATTTAGAAATTTCCTTACTAGAAACATTAGGGGGAGCACTGAAGAAAGGTGAGGAAACCCGATTAATTTCTAACATAAACGGGTTCAGTCCACATAACTTAGTTCAACTAGACAAACGTATCATTTTTTATCAAAAATTCACTAATTTCTATAATGCCAAAATTGGATTAAACCAGGACGAGTGTAACAACCCACTCAAAACCACGAGTGACAGCCTAGCCGTATTTTTTTCCTCAAAAAACCTGCAAATCATGAAACAGCTAGACGCATTAACCATCACTGAACCCAACGACTATTTGCTGGCAAGCATCATCGTTCAACATCTAAATAGCTGCACACCGTTAAGCCACGCCTTCCAACAACGTTACCTCCAATCTCTAGCAAATATACCGCTAGCGAAAGACGTAACAATATCCTCAGTTAAGAGTTTAATCCAGCACCTACGAAGCTTTCGACGGTACACAAGAATATAGAAAGTGTGCAACTTATTGCTCACCCAATATATATAAAACAAAGCAACGCTAAGTAGACATTGGAAACTCAAAGATTTCATCAAAAAAGATAAAAAAACTTTCAATAAAACAAATAATCGAATGTTTTTAGCAAAATTTGTAAGACATTCGCCCTAACCAATTTTTATTGTGTGAGATATTGCTCAATTTGAGAAACGCGTATTGATATAGGTTTATCGGACTGTTATTGTACGCGGCATATTAGTAACCAAATGGAATATACCTTTCATTTAAACGCTTCGCTAATGGATGATTACAACGTTAAAAACACGGGCGTTTTTAACAGCGATGCCGCCACAGGGATAAGATAATGACACTGAGTAAAAGCATAAAGAATGGCAACATAAATCAGTACCGAGACCTTTCCTCATTAAGCACAGATGAGTGGAAATCCCTCGACATTTACGTTTTCATTGCTGCTAATTTCAATCGCTATTGCTCTGGCCTCATTAAGAAAATCGGTATTCAACACTTACCTTCGGACACTAGAGACTCTTTGATGGGCTTATTTTGTGACGTAGGTTATCGCCCATTAACACGTGCTCACGAAAAAAACATCGGCGCCATTGGCGAACGTAGAAATCAAATAATGTTAGGAACATTAAAAATGATTTCTACAACACGCATGGTTGATGCTCTCATCAAAGAATACCCTGCTTATGTCACTCTAAACTCAGCAACAGACCCTGTCGACGATGACGACTGGACAGAAGCTCCCGAAGAGCTTCATCACACAAATCGCGAGACCCAAGCCACTGCATTTTTTGCCGCTGAAAGCAGTACGCCGTTTTGGAATGAAATCGAACAAGAGCAAAGCCATGATGATGCAGAACTGTCCCTCAAAATGGAAGTTGTTCGTTCTTACTTAACACCTTTGCAATTCAAACACCTGCGCTACACTATTTGCGATGGGTTAACAACAAATGAGATAGCGGAAAAAACGGGACACAGCGCTACCAATGTTCGAATCATGCTACTCAATGCCCGAAAGATTATGATGGACCTTGTTCCAAGTCATTTACAAAATGACATTCAACATTGCATGCGTCGCAGATAAAAAATGCACATCAATACCTTGGAGGAATTACGCTTTCATTTTGACATTGATCGCCAATTCCTCCCAGAACCACGCCTTTATTTACTTTTTGACAGCGACATCAGCAGTGAACTCAGTAGCACCTACTTTCTACTAGATGATACCCCTGAATATTACCCTCTTTTTCTAAACACTCACTTAGAAGAACACATACAACACTCTCCCTATTTGATTGCAATCACAGAAAAATCATCCAAATTTATGGATTGGTTTTTTACTTACGGTAAACAGTGGGGTTTTTTTTATTTCTCTACGCACTCCCTAGATGAGGCGCTTAAGCACTGGCACAGTATTATTTTTACTACATCAAATAACGTAAAAAGCAATACGTTACTGCGAATTTACGACCCTAAAATATTACTTTCAATCCTCAACGATAAAGACCCCAAAAAAATAACCAATGCACTGGCCCCCTGCGAATCACTCTATTTTCAAAACGAAAAAAATCAATGGATCAAATATAACGCCAAAGAAGGCCACAACAATTCGACCAAATCAACACGACAACACCCTGACCACGCGATATACATTAACGCTATCAGTAAACGTTGTGAGTTGATTTTATGGGATAAATCACCTTATCTTATAGCGAAATTTTCCCCTCAGAGCCTTGATACCGCGATTCATCAAGGTGTTAGCATTGCACTAAATAACAATTTCACCCAACAACATAGTATACTTGCATTTTTGCGCTTATGGCTAGAACGAGGCCCTACGTCACTGAATTCACGAGAAATGCAACGTTACCTCCAAACACCTTCTATCTCTTATACCGACAAAATAGATTACTTAAAAGAAAATACGCCACAGGAAGACTCGTGGAATCAAGCACCTAACCCACCTATCATTATTTGAATAATCTCATCCCTCCAGCGACTTACCAATACCTCATCACTCCCCTCCATTGATGCTGCTTTAATGGTTTCAAAAATCATAGAGGTAACAATTCGCGCCGCAATTTCTTGATCCATATTCGGCCTCAAAAAACCCTTATCAACACCGTTTCGCATATATTCTTGAATGAATTTCGAAAACAATAAAAATGAGGCCGATACATGATTCGCGGTGTCATTATTCCCTTCCGGCGTCTCATACAACGCTATTCGAGCAATTCGCTGGTCGTCTTGAAAGATGCTAATAAGCCTATCTGAAATTCTAACAATCTGCTCTTTATACTCCTGCAGGCTATTTGTCTCGGGGGGCTCATCCTGTACCACCGTCGCTAATTTCTGCAAAATACTTGTTACTACCGCATCAAATATCGCCTGTTTATTTTTGTAATACCTGTAAATTGTTCCATGGCCGATTTTTAATAAATTAGCTATATCAGCGATACTCGCAGAATAGTAGCCTTTCTCGGAAAATATGGTAATTGCGGCTTGAAGTATCTCCTCCTTGCGACGCGCAACCTTTTCAACACTGGCAACATTAACCATAACAACCAAAACCTTAGAGCAGAATGAGCCGTCATTTTTGATGATGCATTTGTAAATGTCAAAGAAATATCACTTCCACCCTTTATCGGTAAAATAAATACTTAAGGCCGCTCCACGCGTTATCCCCTGTATACTCTCCAAAGGGTGGCTCAACAATCGCATCCAAGTACTTACCTGCCTGCAACTCCAACGTGTTTAGCCACAAACGGCCAGAATTCGCAATGTGCGAAGACTGATCTTTATGCCGCTGCAAGAAGTTCACTTTTGCCACCAACGCCTCTTTAGAATCAATAAGCGCTACATTTTCCATATCCACTAAACCGAGGTCTGCACATTCATCGTGGTCAGCAGGCCAAAGTAATACAAGACAACCCACAGCAAAGGCTTCTAGCGTCTGCAACCTCACCCCACCAAATGGCGAATCGCAAGCAAAACACATTAGGCTATTATCTAACACACCTAACTTTTCAGCAAAACTGACATCACTGCCCACGATGTGAATTTTTAGCTCTCGCCGAGCATCATAAAGGATCCCTTTGTGTTGTTTATATTCCAGTAACTCAGGGTCTCCTAAAAAACACACACGATTGGTTTTCTCAGCAACGCTCTCATCGACAGGTAACGGCTCCATAAAAGGTGGCAACCACAACACGTCCACCCCTTGTTTTTTAAGCCAACGCTGACGCTTCTGACCAAAAACCACGAAACGAGCCCACGGAAGAGCTTTGCATAACTTGACATGTTGATGTAACGCCTCTCCTTCAATTGACGCTAACTCATGCAATATCGGGTCAAACACGATTAATTTAGATAACTTACGTAAGGCAGGGATCTGAGAATAAATACGCTTAAATGGCAGCCACACCAACACCCTGTCAAATTGCGTGATTGGCAATCCGTCTATCACTGATGACAACTGTCCCTGACGAGCTCCATTTAGCCATTCGACATGTAATTCATGGGACGCCTTTAAATGCGATAAAACAGCGCCAGCATGCTGCTTAGACACATCAGAAGCAAGCAACAACATTTTCAACGCCTACAACCCTCAACAATCATTAATTAAATAGCCACGTTGAAAGCATAGATGCCCCAGTGCAGACCGCAACAGAAAATCTAGAATTCTAGCTCTACCCGAGGAGTGCCCTCACCCACCTTGGCGCGACAAAAAAGTATGCGTTCAGGGGCTATCTCATGATCAGACACTAGCTGTGTTTTAATCTTTGCCAACCTTGATACCGCCAATGCTTTGAGGTCATCATTCATTTCCATCTCAGCTTTTTGCGCCGGATCATCCTCAACGGTAACAATGGGGCACATTGTAAACGACTTATCTGGCAAACTTTTCAATAACACAGCAAGCTTAGGCACATATTGTAGGTCCTCATCCACGATATCACTACTACCTGCAACAAAACGAAAAGGGGCTACCTTTACCTCCATCACCATATCTCCTACGGCCTCTCCTACCAATAATATAGCGCCATAGGGTTGAATCGCGTACTTTAAATAACTCAACGAACCCTTCTTAATGGCTTGCACCAACGCAAGCCTTACAACATATTCGATATTCACGCTGGGGTCATTCAAATCACCCTCTAAAGGCACCGACAGTTCAATATTCCCATCAGAGTCTTTCAACAAACCAAGAGATATTCCTATAGGCATTGAAAATTGCTTCGACACGCTCGCCACAAGTTCGTCATTTACTGGCGTTAACACCAGTTGTTTTAACAATACCTCATTGCTAACCTGCATCTGTCCATTAGCAAGCGTCACTGAAGTATCAAGATTAAACTGGCCACTACCAATCGCGTAACCAGTGGCCTTTTCAACGTAAGATGACACATTAGTCAATTCCGCACCTTTCACGACAAACTCCAATTCTCCTCGAACATTCTCTTGCAATGGTGCCAGTGCGCCATTTAATACTACCGTAGAAAACTCACCTCTACGCAACGCCACATCTACAGAAGTTAATTCGCTTACTTGTTTACTGTCTAAAGGCCCGATGATGACCTTATCTATGTGGAATTTCTCGCTGTAATGGGGAGTAACAGAGTGATCAGAAAATTGAATATTATTCTCACCGTCAAAACGGAACTCTTTTAATGCAAACTGAAAAGCGGGCTCTTTTTCTGTCGTTTCGCTATCTACAACACGCGCTTCTAAATCAAGAGGTTTACTTTCCTGCTCATTTTTCTGGACCTCGCTGGAAGCACCTTTAGCGACATCTTCTATTTTCTCTGAGCCAGAATCTAATCGGCTTGTAAGCGCTTCAACATAAGCACTAATAATATCTAGCTCTCCGCTTTCTAGAACGGTGATGTTGGCCGCTAGTCCATTTAAAACAATACTATCGATGGCAATATCATTTTTCTGTTTAAGTTGCACCTTTTCAATGGCAATGTCGCTTAGCGACAACACTGAGGACGATCTAAAAGAGGGCGGCTCAATAGGAGGCGATTTGGATGAAGAACGTTCGGATGAAAGTACCGCTAGCTTTTGTAAATTGATCCGCCCTAAACCGATGTCATTCAAACCTGCAACAGACACCTCATCCACTGAAAAACGTTGCAATGCAACAGGGTTTATCAATTCTTTATTATCAATAACCACTAGCTCCAACAACGCCAACGCCCCTGTTGCTTGAATGCTATTTTCCACATCCTTCACATCCTTCACATCAATACTGACCGCCCCTTGCCATGTTACACCTTGATGTTTTATACCCATTTGAAACCCAGGAAATTCCGAATTTAAGGCTCGACTAATAAGTTTTCCATCTGTTTTAACGAGTAGGTCTGCGTCTACGGGTAATTCTAGGCGAACCTCCCCTTCCCAACCAATGTGTGAATCCTTTAGCTCAACATCCTTGCGAACTATGCTTCCGATCTCAACATCAAATGTACCCTCCTGAGATAACTCTACAGATCCATCTTTAGTCATCAGGATACGCAAATCAGTATCAAGTGAAACACTCACATCGTAAGATTCTATATAGCCATTCAGAAATGGCGCTAACGGAGAAAGGCTTAATGCATCAATTTTTAAATGTGATTTATATTCAGGTATTTCAGCAAAGGGTTGAACATTTCCACTGATGCTCAGTGGTGCACCATTAATTTCCCCTTCTAACAACAAAGCACTCACATCACCTGGCGCCCAACTGTACAACTCCGATACATCAAATTTTGTAACCTGTACATTTGACACCACATTTTTTACATCAACGTTAAGCTCTACATCCCGTAATACAACCTTACGCAAGCCAACACCCCAAGGGGTGGCGCCATCCGCTGAGGGCATATCATCCTCTTCAGGGTTTGAAATAGGGATAGGAACAACAATATATAGCCGGTCCTGCTGTTCCCGTATATTTAAACGAACCTTTTCTAACTGTACGGCTTCCAACAAAAAGCGTTTTTCAAATAATGGCAAATAAGCGACCTCTATTTGAAGATAAGACAGCTGTAAATCTGGATTCTCCCCCCCTCCAACCTGTAGCCCTTTAATGGCTAAAACCCCGGCAAACAGATTAAGGTCAACGTCATCAATCACAACCTCCGTGGCACCCGCTTTCTTTAACCCATAAATCGCCCCGAATTTCACTACCAAAGGCAAAGCGGCTAACACTACTAAAATAGAGATAACGGCTATACTCAAACGCTTTATTGTGCGGGTTCTTTCAGGTTGACTCATTCGGCTTCTAACTCACAGTAACGGGTAATCTCTCAGTATTCGCTAGGATACCTGTTCAATTAGGAAAAAAGAAGGCAGGCCCGACAGACGCTCACTTCAGCGCATCGACCATTGTTTATAACGTAATTCTTCGTATAGTTTTCAACACAATGCAGGAAATTGAAGGACCATCAAATAGAACAGTGATATCCACCCAATTGTTGTGATCACACTTGACTCCAGCCAAAAAAAACGGCACTTTTGACATATTAACGGCAAAATTCGCCAGATTTGAGAGGCTTTATGACGTATACAGTGGCTGTTTTCGCCTATGATGGTTGTTTTATATCCGGCATCGCCGGCCCCCTTGACGTATTTAACATCGCCAATACACACAACAATGTACTAAAGGGCTTAGATGCTTCACCGCTTTTTAGCTGGAAGCTCTACTCTCAAGATGGAAAGCCAGTAAAAACATCAACCGGTTTATTAATCCCTGTTGACGGCAATATGCATGACGTACACGGCAGTGACATTTGTGTCATTCCCGGTGTTGACCATATTTACGGTAGCGAAGTAGTACAGTGCGCACGAAAGCTTAACGAAAGCATCGGTGACTGGCTTCGACAGCTTCATCACGAAAACACCACGCTAGCGGCCAACTGCAGTGGCGCGTTCATTCTTGCCGAAGCAGGCTTGCTCGATAAAAAAGAAGCGACAACTAGCTGGTGGCTCGCACATCACTTTAAAAACAACTACCCCCTTGTAAAACTCAAATTGAATAAACTTGTCACTGAAGACGACAATATATTTTGCTCTGGAGCTGTCACGTCATATCTTCATCAATGCATCAGTGTTATCGAAAAATTCACCGGACAAGAAATTGCTAACATGTGTGCAAAGACGCTTCTATTACATACCCGAGAAGCATCTCAAGCGCCCTACATTCCATTAAGTACACGAGTGGATAAATTGGACGATGTTGTCCACCAAGCCATCGTCTGGATGACCGACAACCTCAACCAAGAGATAAACCTCGATCAACTTGCATCACACCTTGCGGTGAGCCCCAGAACGTTCATTCGCCGATTTAATAGTTCTACCGGAAAACCACCAAAACAATATTTGCAAAAACTCCGCATTAACGAAGCTAAACGCTTATTGGAAAACTCTGATCTTAGCATTGACGATATCACCAATCGAGTTGGCTATGCCGATGTCAGCTCTTTTAGGCGCTTATTTAAACGGGAAGTTGACCTGTCGCCGACAGAATACCGAAAACACTTTTCTAGCATGGAATATTGATCACTAGCCATTGTAAGGAGCTATAGCCTCTTTAGGTGGCAATGGCTTTCCGAAATAATATCCTTGCACCATGTCACAACCTTGGCTGGACAAAAAATCTCGCTGCTCTGGAGTTTCGACTCCTTCTGCGACAATACGCATATCAAGATTATGACCGAGGGTAATGATTGACGAGGCAATTGCACGATCATCTTTAGATTCCGTTACATCTTTCACAAATGTCCTGTCAATTTTAAGTACATCAACCGGCAATGTTTTAAGGTAATTCAACGACGAATACCCCGTTCCAAAATCGTCCATACTGATTGATATACCTTTCTCTCGCAATCTCGACAATATTTCTATTGATCCATGAACATTTTGCATCACCATACTTTCGGTGATTTCTAACGCCACATTGTGAAATCCAATGCCGGCATCCCGAATTGCAGAAAGGATCATGCCAAAGATATTCGTTTGTTGAAATTGTTTTGCCGACAGGTTAATGGCTATTTTGATCTCAGGAAATCCCATATCAACCCACACCCTAGCTTGCCGGCACGCAGCATTTAACACCCACTCCCCAAGCGGCAAAATCATACCTGTTGATTCAGCCACAGGTATAAATGTATCCGGACCAATAAATCCTTGATCCTTGGTTTCCCAACGCAATAACGCCTCAAACCCCGTCAACAATTCAGTGCCCGCACTATCACCTAGGGCTAATACGGGTTGATAATACAATTCAAACTCATCATTTTTTACTGCATTACGCAACCGTGTCTCTAGTAATAGGCGATGTTTCGCCAGACGTTCAAGAGATGATGTGAAAAAGTGATAATTATTTCGACCTTGATCCTTCGCTTTATACATTGCTATATCAGCATTTCTTAACAGCAACTCTTCTGTTTTCCCATCACCGGGGTACACTGAAATGCCAATACTGGTTGTTATATACAACTCCTGCCCATCCAACACAAACGGAGCACGAAAAACATCGATCACTCGCTCTGCTAAACGAACCACTCCCGCATGTCCCTCAATATCCTCCAATAATACCGTAAACTCATCCCCCCCCATGCGCCCTACCGTATCATCATCACGCAACACGTCAGACAACCGTTTGGCAACTTGCACTAACAATTCATCCCCGACAATATGACCCAAACTGTCATTAATAGTTTTAAATCCATCTAAATCCAGATAAAAAACAGACAATTTCCCATCCGTTCGCAATATTTTTCGTAACGCATGGGAAAGACGATCACCAAACAACGTTCTATTAGGTAAGTTCGTTAACGCATCATGATGTGCTTGGAAACGAATAATCCCCTCTTGTTTTTTAGCTTCCGTTATATCTCTAAATCGCCACACCATACCTGCATCGACATGATGCGTAATGTAACTTTCAATGATTCGTCCATCTTTCAGCAGATACTCTTTTAGCTCAGAGCTGGAAGGAACCTCAACTTCTCTGAGATGCTCTAACAAAAGAGAGGGTTGTTTCAATTGCACTCGAACAATCTCATAGATGTCGCGACCGGAACTATTATTAATCCACTCTCGACTTAGATTCCACATATTGACAAAATTATCGTTAGAAACTACAGGCTTATTGTCATTACCGATAACCAATACACCTTCTTGAGACGCCTCTAACGTTGCACTAATGAGTGAAACCGTTTTTTTTAACTCTTTCTCAATACCCTCTAGTTGAGAGATACGCCTTTCAGCCCCTTGATCTGTACACTTGGTCTTGTCGATTTTCTCCTCAAGCGCATACCGCAAGGACTGTAGTTCAGTTTCTGAAGACTGGTAATCATGACTTAGTGCCAATAGAAAATCTGCAAGTTCATCCGTTTTAATATCTGACAAGTAGTGACTGATTTTTTCAGACAAACGATGGTGCATTAAGGACTTCCTGCGTAAAAATAAGAAAAGTGAATAAGGTGGCACTCAGGGCACAGGCGAGCGGAACCTTATATAAGAGTAGACGACTAACTCGTTATAAACAGTACGGTAAAACAGCAACTCCTAGTCGATAATGAAATAACCAATATCGCTATTATAACGTGATAGCCTATCCCCCACTGTTATTGCTCTTTTGCTTGCGTTCATCGAGGTACAGAGCTAAACCATTAGATATGGATGACTCAACACAACACAATCTTGCAATACTCTTTGCCGACGTAGCAGGTAGTACCCAGCTTTATGACACATTAGGCGATATATGCGCAGAATCCCAAATATCTGATTGTTTATCGACTATGATTGCCGTTGTTGGTGACAATAATGGCCATATTGTTAAAAACATTGGTGATGAAATATTGTGTCATTTCCCCAGTGCCAACCTAGCCGCTAGTGCCGCTTGTACAATACATGAAACACTCGCAGACAAAAGGAGTGACTTAAAAGTTAAAATTGGTATAAATTTTGGCCCTACCATTCTGAAACAAGGTGATGTTTTTGGTGATACCGTTAATGTCGCTGCCAGAATGGTGGGACTTGCAAAGCAAGAACAAATCATCGTTACAGGTTCCTTTTATGATTCACTAATCAATCCAGATAATTTCAACCAGCGTAAACTTGACTCTCTAAAGGTCAAAGGAAAAGATCACCTCGTAGATATACATGAAATATTATGGAAAGGTGACGATACAGAACTAACCTGTTTCCTCTCAGCAAAATCAATATTAGAAACAAAACAAGAGTGGTCAGCACAGTTGAAATACCATGGTACAGAGTGCCTCATCAATAGATCTCACCCAACCGTTTCTCTTGGAAGAGACAACCAGTGTGATGCCGTCATACATAGCCAACAAGCGTCTCGCCAGCATGCAGTCATCATTTCTCGTTGGGGAAAGGCGGTTTTACAAGATAAAAGTACAAACGGTACATTTGTCACACTTAATACGAACAGCAGCACAGCCTATAGAGAGGCTAGCGATGAGATTTTTGTACATATGGAGGAGTTTGCGTTACCGGAAACCGGCATCATCAGTTTGGGGGCGCCTGCTAAAGACAATCCGAATGACTTAATTTATTTCAAATATCTATAACAAGAAAGAAAAAACATCCTACCTTCACCTAAGGGATTTGCTCCATCCAACGATTCACAAACTCGATACACTCATCCAATGGTACGGGGTCACAATAATATCCTCCTTGAAAATAGTCACACCAATATCGTTCTAAGAATTGTAAATGCTTGCGACTTTCAACCCCCTCCGCCACCACCCTTAAATTTAGTTGATGTGCCATTGTTATTATCGCTGACGTCACCGAGGCATCATTTTCATCATCCACGGCATCCTTTACAAACGCTTGATCAATTTTAACAATATCTACCGGAAAACGACGTAAATAACGCAGTGAAGAATACCCCATACCAAAGTTATCAATGGCTATAGTAATCCCCTTTTTTCTAAACATACGTAACCGAATAATACTTTCTTTTACGTTTGCGCTTAAAATATTTTCATTAATTTCAAACTGTATGTTTTTGAAAGAAATACCTTCTTTATCAATTGAAACTGATAATTCCTGGAGCATTGATTCACAATTCCTGAATTGAAAATCCGTCAAATCAATACTCACCTTTAGTGAGTTATACGTTACATCTAAGAGCTTTTTACAATCAATGCAAAGCTGCTCTAACATCCAACTACCAATATCACAAACCAACCCAGCCTCTTCTGCCTGCGGCATAAAGCTGCTAGCCAACATCAATTTTCCATCAGATGTTTGCCAGCGAATAAGCGCCTCTACCCCCACAACCGAACCATCAACCGCATCGATCTGGGGCTGATAATACAGAACAAATTCATTCTCTTTAATGGCTTTTCGTAACCGCTGCTCAAGATCAAGCCGTTCTCGAATCCGGCGATTCATGTCATCCGCAAAAAACTGACAATTATTCCGTCCATTATCTTTGGCATGATACATCGCCATATCAGCATTACGTGTTAAATCATTTATTTCAACGCCGTCATCAGGATAAATCGCAACGCCAATACTGGTGGTCACCACTACCTGGGTTTCAGCAACATCAACAGGTTGCCCTAGCGCTTCAATTATATGTTCTGCGACTTTAGATACATCATTGGGACCTGAAACACCCTCTAATATGATGGTAAATTCATCTCCTCCCAACCGTGCAACCGTATCTTTCCCCCTAACATGCGCTCTAATTCGTTGCGCAACTGCTTTCAGCAATTCATCGCCGTTGGCATGCCCTAAAGAATCATTTATATTTTTAAATCCATCTAGGTCTAAATAACAGACTGCAAATTTACCTTTCTTTCGTTTTGCATTTTTTAATGCTTGATTGAGGCGATCATAAAAAAGCCGCCGATTTGGCAACCCCGTTAGTTCATCATAATAGGCAAGCTTCTCAATGGTTTCCTGAGCTGATCGAAGCTCAGTAATATCATAAGCTGTACTCACAAAATGGGTTATTTCATCCTCGTCGTCTCGAATAGGGGCAACATGTTGAAGTGTCCACAAGAATTCCCCAGATTTGGTTCTATTTTGCAATTCGCCACGCCAAGACTTCCCTTCACTGAGGTGCCGCTGCATCTCTGTATAATTTATTTGATTAACTTCATAGCTCGCCATTTCTTCAGGCGTAAGCCCAATAATATCCTCTGGTAGGTACCCGGTTAACGACGTAAATTGAGGGTTAACGTATTCAACTATGCCATGCTTATCCGTTATGGTTACCGCAGATGCACTGTGCTCGATCGCTTGATAAAGCTGTTGCAGCTTACCTTCAGTTTCCACACGCTTCGTTTCTTCATCAATCTGACGTAGTCCAACACTAATGTCTTGGCACATATCTTCTAACAAATCTAGCGTCGGGTTATCGAAATAGTTTTCAATATTAGAATATAAACTAAAACACCCCACCACCTCACCCTTTAGGCGAATAGGTAGAGCTGCCATTGAATGGTAATTGCGTTGTAACGCAGCGTCCCTCCATGGAGTAAAGCTTGGATCCGTTGTAATATTGTTAACATAACAAACACGATTATTTTGTACCGACAGCCCAATTGGCCCCTTTGACCTTTCACTTCCATCTAAGCGAACAGCAATGGTTTTAACGTACTCATCATCACCTGAAGATGCCATCGGAATAATTTGATCTCCATGTTTGATTCCCATCCACGCCATGGAAAAGCCACCAATATCAACGGCAATTTTGGAAATTGAAACAAACAAGTCCGTTCGTGTCTTGCTGTTCGCCACGACTTTATTGGTTTCACTCAACACAGAATAGATTTGATTCAGTCGGGCCAAACGGTTACCAATAACAACCGCATCAGTTAATACCTTCAAACTAACCGCAATATACGTTTTATCCTCTGCACAAAGCTGGTGTGTTCGAGCTTCAACAAGCCTTTCTGAGCTATCATTATCGACATTAACAGCGGTATCCGCATGGTTTTCTATGCAGTTCTGCTCACTTAGAAATTCAGTCGTTTTAATATGAAAAGACGCACCTAAATCTCCCTTACAGCACTCCCGAAAAAACGACTGAAGTGAACCGGATAGCTTAACCCAAGGAACAGAGGACTCATTTGAGAACGCATAACACACTAAAGATCGTGCGGCCTTGTTCACCAGCACGACAGTCTCTTCGACCGGATCGAGAACAACCACACCATCAACCGAGACATTAACAATTTGCTCCAGCAAACTGCGACTTAACTCCATTGGCCACACCTTAATGAGGTAGCAATCACTTGATTACACGTTACTTTTTCCATCTTGTCAGTTTAGGACAATTTCCCATAATCACCCAAGAATAGCGCTCTTTTTGCGTTCTACGCAGCATCATCACCACTGCTATCAGGTCGAATTTCAGCCAACAGGTTGGCATAACTACGACATATATCGGAATGGGTTAATATTCCGGCTAATTTATCGTTTTTCATCACAACGGCAGAACCGATATGCTTCTCTGACATTACTCTAAGTACAGCGTCCAGAGAATCATGGATATCGGCAAGGTAGATTTGGGATGAACACACATCTTTCACCATTAAATCGGCAGAAGCGCCCGCAGGTACAAAAGCTGAAGAACCAATTTTTAGATCTTCCGTGGACACTACCCCAATAAGCTGGCCTGCATCAGTAACGGGCAAATGGTGCACATTATTTTCTCGCATCATGACAGATGCCTGTGACAATGACTGGCTGCCCTCAATAGAGTGAGGAAAAGGACTCATTATTGCCATAATTGTTGGTAATTTTTTCATTCGTATTTCCCCTATCTATTCACCATTATTGGCCCAAATATTGACGAACCCAGTGCTTCCACACATAACCCCCGCCCTCTTCCCCTGATATTACATACCTTAACGCATTTTCATTTGCTACCAACCATAACATCCATGACGCGGCTCGTGATAACCCACACATCAAAACTTCATCATCAATTCGTAATGTCGTTTCACCTGCAGGCGTCATCATAAGTGTGTTATTTCGTTTCAGTAATAACGGCATGCAATCTAACGCTTTCATTCGCTCATGAGGGTGCTTCATTAGGTGTTCTAACGTGACGTCTTTCCCCATTCGCAACTCTTCGTACACTGCGGGAGCAGACGCCCTATCTAGCACCAAAGACCAACTGTCGAGTTCATTTTTACCCACCATCGCCTCCATACATTCTATCAGATCTTTGCTCCACACCTCTTTTTCTGCTGCTAAGTGGTCTAAAAACTCAATTAGCAGTGGCGTCTTCAGTAATGCAAGAATGTGGTTAGAAATAATATTGCTAGGGTCCATCAACATATCAATGCCGGCTGCACCAAAAACACTATTATTCAAACGATGATTCTGGCGCGCTACCATAATCAAATCAGGGTTCAGCTCCCTAGCGGTCATTACAATAGATAAATTGTTTGCATCATCCGCTGTTCCAGCAATAACCCCTACAGCCTGTGTAATTCGGGCATCCAATAATGTATCCGCTTCCGTGCCTAAACCTTTTACAACATGTTCGGTTATTTCCAATCCTCTTAGTTCTGGTTTTGGCTCGATAATAACTGTAGACATATTTTGTTGATCGAAACGTTTTTGTAGTGCCTTACCAAACCGCCCGTACCCACAAATCACCCACATGCCTTGCTTTTTTGTGTACGCAGAGGACACCGCCTTATGCTCAGGACTAATCAGCCAATCGTAAATCAAGTGCCGATAAGGCTGATGTATTGCACCGTCCAAATAATCTGCGAAGATTTCAAAGGGATCCAGAATATGATCCGTACCAAATGAACCTAAGTTTTTTGCATAATCTCGCGTTTCGACTCGACTAACCACCATTCTTTTGGGTTTTAACAACTTACTCGTGATTGCAATGGATAAGTTAGCATGATCATCATTTGTTAAACACACAACACCAATACAGTTTTCATGCTCGATGCCTGCATCATTTAACACATCTGGGTCTGATGCATCAGCACACAATTTAGGAACATCAAACGGTAAATTGTCTAACTCCAAGGCCTCTATTCGTGCAGGGTCAATATCAATAACCACACAACGCATACCCCTTTTGGTCATTTTTTCAATCACACTACTACCGGTCAATCCGTAACCACATACAATATAAAAAGGTTCCTTCTCAGATGTTACACGGTAACGAAAGCTGCCTCGTTGCACCAAACGCAAAAAGCTTTCATCACGTAAAATCGCGACAACGGCTCCAATACTGTAAATCCATGCAATTACCGAAGAATATATTGCAAAAATAGTCCAGAACCGTTGCATAGTAGTGAAAGCATAAGGCAATTCACCAAAACCAATCGTGGACCCCATAAAGCTAACAAAATAAAATGCATGAAAAAAACTCATGCGGTATTCATTACCGTTGGCATCCTCTCCCGGTATCAAGGTATATCCCAGAATTAAAACTGAATAAATACTGATCAACGCAATCAAAGGTGCTCGTAAACGCCGAAATATTAAAAAGGCTACATAATTCATAATTAGCGCCGAATCATCACCGTTTCAATCGACAACAATACCGCTGACAGTAGGTTTGCCAGCAAAGCCCCTCCGGATAAAGACACAATGCTCGCTATCGCAGCACCATCCATCCCTGTAGAGGACGCATGAACAGCCCACGCCCAAATTACGGCAGCAATGACTAACTGTAAGTCTGCCACCAAGCTCGTTGCTAGCAGTATTGCTCCCATATGGGTTCTGTCACCAAACTTCATTACGGTAGCGATAAGGCTTACCACCGTTGCAAAAAATAGCTCATAAACATTGTGATGCTCTGGATTTGTCATTTCCCCCAGGAAAAAACCAAAATTCAATGTCAGCGCCAGCACAATAAAAAATGCAAAAACCACTTTTTCAGTGTTCATCTTACCCCCATAAATCAACCACTTAATATACAATAGCCTTCATTATAGGCCCATATGAAGGCTATGCAACGAGTGGCTGTCGCCAAAAATAGTCTAGGCTCATAGAGCGGGCTATTTCAACATCCAAGGCGCACATTCTCGGGTATATGACACTGTATGGTCTATAAAGGCTCTCACTTTAGTCGTAAATTGCTTTTTCTTAGAAAAAGCCAGATAGATAGGTACATCCATTGATTGTTGGGTCAATACTTCTACGAGCAGGCCTTTTTCTAAATATTGATATATTTGAATATCAGGTATTTGAGCAATACACACCCCATCAAGAGCTAACCGTCGCAACGAGAAAAGGTCATTCGTTAGAATGCGGCTTTCCATTTTTTTATTAAAAGCTCCCTTCTTGAAAGACGGCCCCTGCAGGCTAACCCAATCAGGGGTTTTGGATTTAGCAAAGTGGTGTTCAGAAAGATCCGAAATACTACTTGGCATCCCATATTTTTTTATATAACCAGGGCTAGTACAATAAATCATTTTAAAACAACCAAGCTCACGTGCAATAAGGGTAGAATCAGCAACTTCCCCCATCATAAAAATACAATCAAAGCGTTGTTCAGATAAATCTAGCTGTGTTGTTACTGTAAAATATTCAATGGTTATCTCAGAATATTCACACAAAAAACTATCCAGCATGTTTGATAAAAATGGATCATCAATGGGAATTAAGCTTAACACCCTGAGTACACCAAACGGTTCTTTTTGAATACTCTGCATGGCAATTTCGGCCGCGTTGGCCTCATCCAACATTCGACTGCAGTAATCATAATATACCGCACCAGCATCCGTAGTATTTTGTTGGTGAGAAGAACGTTGTATCAGCTGCACACGTAAGCGCTTTTCAAGATCAGCAATCCTTCTGCTCACCGTTGACAGTGGAACTCCGGTTTTTCTGGATGCTATTGACTGACTGCCACCGTCGACAACTTCTACAAATGTCGCCATTTCATCAAGTGATACTTTCACACTGCCTCCCTGAAATAGTTTCTCTCAAAGCTTGAATCAAAACTTGAATCAAAATCTTCAGTTAAAACGTCCGAAAACCGATAAGAACCTCATAACAACACATAATAATCACATATTTTTTTATAACACAACCGGGCATAAAGATTAGCCCTAAAAAAAACCAACACTATTTATACGCCACACATTCCCTTCGGAACATCCCAAAAATACCATTTGGCACACTCTAAATCACAGTAGTTTTCACCGTAATGTTTTCAAAATAATTCATGCCAATACCGATGATACCCAATCCCATATATGAGAATAACGTTCTAAACACACCTTGTTGTGATTAATAAATTCATAAGCTATTTATATTCTTTCATATTTACTTGGACATAATAATAAAACGGAGATAGCTATGTTTTTTCAAAAAAAACCTTCGGCAATTCAACTCGTTAAAACTGTTTTTTTAACAATCATTCTCGTCTCTACCATCTCCGGCTGTTCTGGAAAGTCATCTCAAGGACAAAGCTCTGGGCAAACTGATAAGGCTCAAACCTCTGAAGAGATTGAAGAAAACAATTCTAATGATGGCGCTGACGACAACTCTGATGACGCCCCTGATAACAGCGTCGATGACAATGCTAACGCTGAAAAAGTCATTTACACTAGAGATGAGGATTACCCAAAAATAATCACGTTGCCTGTCGAATATTTTGTCGCAAGTAACGGGAAAAAAATAGCGGTATCTGTATCGCTCCCAGCGACAGACCAAGGCAACATCCCCAACAACTCATTTCCCGCCATATTAGTTCAAACTGGTTACAATATGAGTTTAATGTCGCCTGCAGCGATCTTAGGGCAAGGAACATTACTCGGTGGAGCAGACCCTTACTTTATTAAACGAGGGTATGCCATGGTCACCGTCGATGTAATTGGCACAGGAATATCAGAAGGTGGTTGGGAGTTATTAGGCCAAGAAGAACAGAATGGGTATGGGGATACAATAGACTGGATACTTCAACAATCCTGGTCAAATGGAGACATTGCTACGTCTGGCGCATCATATATGGCAATCACTGCCCTTTTTTCAGCACAACAACGGCCTGATGCGGTTAAAGCTGTTTTTGCCGTGGTGCCGCTGGGTGATGCCCAGCGAGGAATTGTTGGAACGGGGGGATTAATCAATGGTGTTTTTATGAAGACCTGGATGACGTTGACGCAAATGCTGGGAACGCAAAATCTTCTCGCAAAAATCCTACACCCTCAACACGGCGCTCAAATAGACCAATCAACAATGGAGCACATTGATCATATCGACAGTTATTACCTCCCGCTTGTTGAGGATGCATTAATCGGTGCTCCCTATATTCGTTACGATGGGATTTTTTGGCGAACGCGATCTCCTATTGCAAACATCAATAAAATCACCGCACCGACATTTATAACTGGCGCGCTACACGATATATTCCAAAGAGACGCACCATTATTATATGAAGCACTACAACAAAATGTAGATTCTAGGCTCGCGATTTATGACAGCGATCATCTGATGAACATATTGCAAGCATCTAATGGAAACGACACACTTGCGCCGCTAATGAGCCTAGTACTACAGTGGTTTGATAAACACGTAAAAGGTATTGATTCTCATACTGAAGACATCCCTCATGTTACGCAATTTGTTAAGAACTACAAGCCAAAGGGTTCAGACAGTTTTTCAACGACAACTGCATGGCCTCATCCCCTAGCGGCCCCCGAACGATGGTATTTACATGGCGATATGTCCTTGTCTCAACAAGCCCCCGTCGATGCCGAAGAAACACACATAATGCAAACACCCAGCTTCACTGAAATAGAAATAGGAAAATCAAAAGGTGGGCAATTTCTAATGTTCTCTGTAATACCCGTTGATGGCACAAAGTGCTCTATCAGTTATCGACAGTGGACACTAGGAGGTGCAGGCCTAGCCCTCTTTCCGAACGAATGCCTGTTTGACAACAAAGATCTTGAGTTAAATGCCCTCAATTATGAAACAGAATTGATGCCCGAAGACTATTACATTAATGGACCAATCCAGGCAGACATTTGGATTGAAAGCAGTGTTAATGAAGCTGTGATTTCGGTACGTATCGATGAGGTATCTCCAGACGGAGAGACGGTTACCCCTCTTACCAACGGGCTATTAGCAGCCACATCAAGAGCTGTAGATATGGAACGTTCGCGTTATCTCGATGGTCAAATGATACAGCCCTATCACTACCTTACTGAAGATACTACATCTGCAATTAGCCCTGGCGAAATAATAAAGATGCAGATTGAGATATTTCCAACAAGCGCAATCATTCGACAAGGTCATCGGTTACGTGTATCTATCAGCCCAAGCAACCAAGCACAAGGTGTTATGAATTATATTCAGCAAGACAACGCTTTGGGTGGGGTCACAACGATTCACAACAGCCCAGAGTTCCCTTCAAGCATTGTGCTACCGATAGT
Source organism: uncultured Gammaproteobacteria bacterium (assembly GCA_913063125.1). Taxonomy (GTDB): domain Bacteria; phylum Pseudomonadota; class Gammaproteobacteria; order Pseudomonadales; family Ketobacteraceae; genus 42-54-T18. The sequence goes on from CAJXZM010000003.1 coordinate 40,104, forward strand.
ACCAACAAATGAATTAAACTAGGCTTTATTCGCAGGTAATATTCATTGTAGTCGTAACGTTCGCCTCACTCCCCTATCAGAAAGCATGGTGCGAGCATTACTACTACAATACCCTTCCCTGTTCAGAGTTTTTATTTATACCACCTGACCCGCGGCGACACCAGACGCCCACGCCCACTGGAAATTAAACCCGCCAAGGTGTCCCGTAACATCTAAAACCTCTCCAATAAAAAACAGCCCTGATTCATTCTGGCTTTCAAATGTTTTGGAGGAAATTTTATCTGTACTGACTCCACCAACGGTTACTTCTGCCGTTCGATAACCTTCCGTGCCGGCAGGCATAATGTCCCAACAAGACAGTTGCTGCGCAATCGCTTCAATTTCCTGGGCGGTGTGTTGTCGCATCGGCTTATTTTCAATCCTGCCTCCCATCAAACATAATACCAATCGTTTCGACAAATGCTCAGAGAGTACAGTTTTCAATTCAACGTTCGGCTTAATTTCCTGTTGTTCCTGCAAATACTTCAGCGTATCGATATCAGGCAACCAATTAATGATTATGTTGTTTCCTGGCTTCCAATAAGTGGAAATTTGTAATATTGCTGGGCCACTAAGTCCGCGATGAGTAAACAGCATAGCTTCTCGAAAACTTTGATTTCCACAAGATACAACAACGTTTGCACTCACCCCAGAAAGTCCATCAAAAGCCTTTAGCTGTTCCTTACTCAGAGTGAAAGGTACCAAAGCTGCCTCAGTTTTGATGATGTCATGTCCAAACTGTTCGGCGATTTGATACCCAAAACCTGTCGCCCCCATCGTTGGAATAGATAATCCACCGGTTGCAATCACAACACTTTTTGCTTCGATTACCCCTGATGAGCTACTAATGATAAAAGGAGCATTAGGATCAGAAAGGCTTTTGGCTATCGATGCGATTTTACAGTGTGTTTGAATCTCAACATTTGCATCATCACATTCAGCTAGCAACATCGAAAGTATATCCTTCGACGAGTTGTCGCAGAATAACTGTCCCAGTTTTTTCTCATGATATGCAATTTCATATCGCTCAACTACATCAATAAAATCCCAGGGGGTGTACCTACTTAAAGCAGACTTACAAAAATGTGAATTTTCAGAAATATAGTCATCAGGGTCAGTCACTGTATTAGTAAAATTACAACGCCCGCCGCCAGACATAAGGATCTTTTTGCCCACTTTATTAGCATGATCAAGTACAACTACCCGACGGCCTCGTTTACCCGCCGTTAGCGCACACATTAACCCTGCTGCCCCTGCGCCTATTACAATAACATCTACACTTAACCTTACAGAACCACTTGCTGCCACAACCATCCCCATCACTATTCCATCTTAAATGGCGGATTATAACTCGCTAAAGCCTCGACACAAAACCTAATGCTGGATAGCCAAGCAATGGATTTTCGTCAAAAGATGACTACACTAATCCATAGGACTAACAGGAAGGTTTATGACCGGGAAAAGTTTAACTTAGGATATGACAACGCTAGCCGGTTACACTGTAAATAACATCATCTACTCGGATGAAAATACCTTTGTAGCTCATGCTCTTAGCGTAGAAAATCAACCCGTTTTAGTGAAATACCAAAATACCGATTACCCGACTGTTGATTTGGATACGCGTTGGGCCCATGAGTTTGATGTATTACGCTCCATTACATCTGATTATGTCATCCGCGCTCAAAAAATTTGCAAGCACAACAACAACCCATTACTCGTATTAGAATACTTCCCCTCTGTTCCTTTAAGCGAACTGATTAAAAACGGCGCCCTTGATTTTGAACAAAAATTGTACATTGCCAATCAGTTAACATTGGCCGTGAGCGAGATTCACCGCCATAAAATGATACACCGAGGCCTTACCCCGCACTCTATATTGGTTAACCCTAAAACCTTAGTACTAAAAATATACGATGTTGGATTCGTATCACGTCTCGACAAAGAGACACACCTCAATCCCATCAGTATATGGGGAGCGCTGGAATACACCCCCCCTGAGTTAACGGGAAGAACAAACCTTGATGTGGACTACCGCTGTGATTTCTATTCACTCGGCATTATTCTTTACGAAATTTTTCATGGACAACCACCCTTTCAATCTGAAGACCCACTTGCGCTATTACACGCTCATATCGCGAGCATGCCCACAAACCTTCGTTCAATTAATTCAGAATTTCCTCAACCATTATCGACCATTATTCAAAAGTTATTGGCTAAAGATCCTACCGATCGCTACCAAAGCGGTCACAGGTTACAAGCTGACATAGAGCGATGCTTGCAACAATGGCAAGACCATGGGTTTATTGACAATTTCCCTTTAGCTACACACGATATACCGGAGCGTTTTCTACTAGCGCAAAAACCTTATGGGCGCGAAGCAGAACAAAAAAAACTTCTCGATATTTACCAGCAAGTCAGTAAAGGTAATACCGAACTGGTATTTGTTAGTGGTGATGCCGGTATTGGGAAATCCGAGTTAACCCACGAGTTACACAAACATACACTTATCAATAACGGATTACTGATTAGAGGAAAGTGCAACCAATTCAATCAAAACCAACCTTACTCGGTACTTATTCAAGCCTTTACCACGCTAGTCGATGAGTTACTCAACAAAACCAACGAAACCCAGCAACACTGGAGCCACACACTGACTCACGCTCTGGGTAATAATGCGGCCGTTATTACGGAAATCATTCCACGACTAGCATTAATTATTGGCGACATCCCAGCATTAGAGCCACTCCCTAACTCAGAAAGCGAACAGCGCCTACACATAACCTTCACTAATTTCGTAAAAGCACTATCAACACGCGAACAACCCTTAGTGTTACTGTTAGACGATTTGCAATGGGTTGACCATCCAACGCTAAACCTATTAACCCAGCTCATCGCAAATAATGAAGGGATGTCACTACTCATCGTCGGAGCCTATAGATCTAATGACGTTGACCAACACCATCAATTACCCACCTGGGAGAAATCAATCTCTCACTTTCAACAACATATTCATACGCTGCATTTGGAAACATTACACGTTAGTCATGTCCAACAATTACTCATTGATTCCCTACAATGCAGCGCCCTCAAAGCGGCACCCTTAGCCACATTATGTCATGAAAAAACACAAGGGAATCCATTTTTTGTAAAACAATTTTTATACGGTTTATATGATCACAACGACATTTATTATGATCACCACGAAGGAATCTGGCAGTGGAATATTGAACAAATACAAGAGCGTAACATAACCGATAACGTTGTTGTGTTTATGATGGACAAAATGTACAAGCTGGATACCGACACCCAGCACCTCATCTCACTAGCTAGCCTGCTTGGCGATTGTTTTACTCTACGCTTACTCTCCATTGTTTATGGGCAAAGTGCCGCAGAAACCGCCCGAGCATTATGGCCAGTATTACAAGAGGGTTTAGTACTCCCCCTCAATGAAAATTATAAATTCAATGAATCTCCAGAAAAGCTAATTCTAACACACTACCGTTTTTTACATGACCGGGTGCAGCAAGCAGCCTATTTTCTGATAAAGAAAGAAGAAAGACCCGCATTAATGCTAAAAACTGGGCGACTAATATTAGCCAACATGACGAATATGCCCTATGTCATTCAGGAACAACTCCTATTTACTATTCTTGAACTCATTAATAATTCTCGACAATTAATTAGCGACGCTACAGAAAAGTCTCAGCTATTAGCGCTGAACATTCAAGCCGGAATTAATGCAAAAAAAACGTCGGCCTTTCAAGCATCAGCTGATTTCCTAAAAATTGCAAAAGAACTATTACCAACAGACGCCTGGCAGAGTGCCCCTGAGCAAGCATTAACAGTTTACAAAGAGTTAACAGAAGCGTGTTATTTAGCCGGTAATTTTGACACTGCCGATGCATTATATCCTACTGCAATTGCGGCAGCGTCAACACCCAGTGCTAAAGTTAGCCTAATTATGATACAAGCAACTCAATACCAACAACAAGGCCGCTTTGCCGATGCATTACCAGGATTACTTACCGGGCTAAGCTTATTGAACTGTGATTTTCCACACTCAGAGGAAGCCGCAGAAGAGCAACTCCCTGCTCTATTTGTCGAAACTCATCGCTTACTGAACACTCGCACAAAAGACAGCTTATTGAATGCAGAAGAGTTGACGCTACCAGAGCACTTATTGGAAATGGACCTCTACAGCGCTCTAACCGTTGTACTCTATCAAATGGGGCGGTTTAACGCATACGGTATTAACTCTTGTAAAATGCTCATGTTATCGCTTAACCAAGGGCTTTGTGATTTAACGCCTCTTGCCTATCTCACGAATGCTTGGGCCATGTCTAGAATGGGTGAGACATATCGCAACTGTTATCAAATGGCCAAACTGGCTATCACACTGACAGACCAACGCGACAGTCGTTATCACAGAGTACTTATTTATCAAGGTTTTGCAGCATTCTTTCAACACTGGGGAGAACCCCTTGAAAATACATTCACCCTGCTAGAAAGATCAGCTGAATGGGGTTATGAAGGTCTCAATTTAACCGCAGCAGGTCACGCTGTATTATTGGGAGCAATGAATAAATTCAGTAAGGGTGAAAACCTTAAAAAAATTGAACAAGATACAATACCTGGGCTCGCCTTTTTATGCCGTACTCACCAACAATCCACCGAAAACCTTGTTCGAATTGGTGTTCTTCAACCGTTATTCGCCTTACAGGGAGAAACCGATAATAGACTATCATTTACGACAAAAAATTGTGACGTTTCTGCTTTACTAAACAATGATTTCTCTACTCCATCTATGGAATTGGCGATATACAGTCATGCGATGATACGCCATTCCTACTTAATGGACGACACATGTAGCCAGCAAAAATTTATTCAAAATTTACCATTAATAGATGCTTGCCTACCTCATAGCCCCGCATTAACGGAAAGTACGTTCTATACCGCATTATCATTACTTACATCGATAAAGCCAGGGGACGAAGAATTTACAGGAAATTTAGATACAGCAAAAAAATATGCCATTCAATTTAAACAATGGAGCGGATACTGTGCTGATAATTTTGATCACCTCTATTTGTTAATAGAAGCTGAGATTGCTAGGGTCAGTGGGAGTTTTGACCAAGCAATGCCTCATTATAATCTTGCATTGGATGCTGCCGAAAAAGCAGGATTCATTCAATATGAGGCACTCGCAAAAGAAAGGTATGCCTGTTTTTGGCGAAGTCTAGGACAAATACGTGTAGCCAGTGCCTTTATCTCTGAGGCCCACAGACTATATTCCCGTTGGGGCGCTATTGCTAAATGTGACCTGATTGTAGAAACATGGCCACAGATAACATTTAGAAAAATCGAAAGAAGAAATACAACATATGACAAAGCACTATCTAACGCTGCTCGGCATTCCCGAGTCGTAGATCAAACAAACTTATTAGATCTACACTCTCTACTAAAAGCCAATCAAGTTTTATCAGAAGAAATAAAACTCAGTTCATTGCTTAAGAAAGTGATGGAAATATTGTTGGAAAATGCAGGGGCACAACGAGGTGCATTGGTACTCAGCGCCACAGGCGTAATCGAAGATAGTAGCCAACTTGTGGTTGAGGTATCTGGAAATCTCAATATAGGCGGACATATTGACTGTGAACTAACGGGCAAGACATTGATTGACATCCCTCATCAAACGTCAGACATCCCGCCAGAAATGTTACCCGAGTCAATCATTCATTATGTACAACAAACCCAACGCACACTTCTAATTAATACTCCGTCTACGGACCCACGTTTTTCACAAAGTCATTACCTGCAAGTACAACAGCCAAAATCGGTATTATGCCTGCCCATTTCAGCGCAAGGAAAATTAGTTTCTATTGTTTATTTAGAAAACAACCTAACAATAAATGCATTTACTTTACAACACAAAGAGACCCTTGAAATACTCAGCGCACAAGTCGCTGTATCCCTTGTGAATGCCAGACTTTACGATATAGTTCTTGCATCATTGGGTTCAGCTGATCGTATTAATACGTTAAAAACCGAAGCACTTGAAGCAGCCGAAAGCGCCAATCGATTAAAAGACGAGTTTATGTCAACAATAACGCATGAACTCTTAACACCGATCAATGGTATTCGTCTCAGTCTCTCATTACTAAAGCCCGGCGTATCTGGTGAATATTGTGATTTCCTTGAAACGGCAAATGACTCCAGTCAGCACTTGCTGAACATTATTGAGTCTACGGTTACCTTTGTAGAAGCAAGAAGAGGTACCATCCGACTAAAAAGAAAACCCTTTGACCTTCAAAAACCACTAAAAAATGTCTTTAATCTCTTTAATAACACGCCACACAATACCCATAATGATACCTCAAACAGCACTAAAAATAACAATGTCACGTTCCACTTTGAATGGATGCCAAAAACATCTATATGGATTATTGGAGACGAGGACAAACTATCAACGATCATCCTCCAACTAATGAAGAATGCCAATGCATTTACCAAATCCGGAGATATAACACTACATTGTGCAATTGAAAATACAGAGAGCCCCCAGGCAGTACTGAATATATCGGTAAAAGACACCGGCATTGGTATTCACGATGAAGTAAAAAACAAAATTTTCGAAGCCTTTAACCAAGTCGATAATACAATGAAACGCCAACATGGCGGGATGGGCATTGGGCTAACGTTGGTAAAAGAATTACTTTCTCTCATGGGCGGGTCGCTTCATCTTGATTCAGAACCCCAAAAAGGGTCAACGTTCACATTACACATACCAGTACAAATAACGGCATCAACTGAACCCTGTGAATTACAACAAGATCCGTACATACATAGCACAACAGCACATCAAACTGAACAAATAAATCTTCATCCAGATACTTTTAAACAAAGTAAAATCTTGGTAGTTGAAGACAATACCGTCAATATGATCTTGTTATGCAAAGTATTGGAAAAATCAGACTACCAGCCGCTTCGTGCCTTTCATGGTGAAGAGGCATTAACGGTCCTCAATGAAAACCCAGATATCGTTGCTATATTAATGGATTGTCAAATGCCCATCATGGATGGATATGAAGCAACAAGAAAAATTCGCCAACAAGAAAAATACAAACAACTCCCAGTGATCGCAGTAACTGCAAATGTATCAGAAGAAGACCAAAAACGTTGCTATGAAGCAGGTATGAGCGAATTTCTCGCTAAACCAATTAAAAGAGCAGCGTTAGAGTCTATTTTACTCAAATGGTTAAGCGCCACACACCAACAGGCACGCCGTTAAATACATGGCATTTTAAAAAGGAATTACAGCATGGTATTCGCACGTTCATTTACTCCCGCTATATTGATCGTGATCTATTTAATATCCGTTAATACTCATGCAAATGAAGAGCAAAACAGCACTATCGAATCTAAAAAAAAACCCATCGATGAGGTTGTAGTAACTGCCAGAAAAGCAACTGAGAAACTGCAAGAGGTCCCCATCAGTATTTCCGTAATAGACAAAAAAAAAATACACGACCTGGTGATCAATGACTTACAAGACCTCAGTGTTTATGTGCCAGGGCTACAACAACAAGTATTACCCCTTGCCAGCCGCCTCATACTACGCGGTGTAACGTCAGGGGATAACAATGCATTTGAACAAGCAGTTGGCATCTACGTTGATGGTATTTATCGAGGCCGAATGAATCAGCAACATGCGGGCTTGTTTGATATTGAACAGATTGAAGTATTACATGGGCCGCAAGTCACGTTATATGGCAATAGTTCCATTGGTGGAGCCATTAGCATGACCACAGTAAAACCCCACATTACCCAAGAAGGAAACCCCAGCGTTGATATTAGCTATCAACATGAATTTGAATACAATGAAGACTTAGTTAATCTTGGGATTAACATTCCACTATCCGATGCTGTCGCCGTTCGTATTGCCGGCAAATGGCGCGATCAACAAGATGGCATTTCAAAAAACTTATTTTCAGGGGACAACGAACCAACGTCAAAAGACGAGGCTTTACGAATCAGTGGTCTATGGCTTGCATCTGACCGACTTACTATCGACGCACGATATGAGCAAGGGATCTTTGACTTACGGGGAAATGCATTTGATATTTACAAACATGCTGACGGTTCTGGTAATTCATTCCCAGGTTCAACGTTTACTGGCGTTAATGACGGTGCTTTAGATGCAGGAAATGGTGATCCCTTTAAGTATCAAAAAACCTATTGGCAGCTCGATACCGATGAAACGCTCATCAATGCAGAGTATGAATTTGATACTGTAACCTTGACGTCGCTCACCGGTTACAGTCATTATCGATTTGAGCAGTCCATGGATGTCGATATCTCTCCAACAACCCTCATTAATACGTACCAAGACGAAAACTACCATCAATTTTCGCAAGAGATCCGTATTTCTGGAGAGGTCGAATCGGGCCTTCAGTACTTGGTAGGGGTGTATTATCAAAAAGATACGTTTAGGAATGATTACTTTGCCGATTTTAATACCCCCTTATTAGTATCCGCGGCGTTTTCTCTTTCTCCGAGTGACGCTAAAGGACTAGCCTCCCCTTTCTCCCGTCATATTCTTCTTGAACAAGATACCGCTCAATGGGCTGCGTTTAGTAATGTGAATATTCCAGTCACCGATCAACTAACAGCCTCTCTGGGTTACCGTTATCTCACCATTAAAAAAGAAGGGCTTCAAGCGGTACGTGCTGCCGATATAAACCACCAAGATAGTAGTGGAGATTTAGTTGATATACGCTATCTCTCAGACCCAACATTATTACAGGATGCGGACTACCTTTCTGACCCAACGGGATATAATCTCACTCCCCCCCAATTAGTACCCGATTATACGGCTGGTTACCTCATTGTATCCGCAGGAAACGGGGTTTATCACGAGTTTGATGGCCTACAACGCAAAGAACACCATTCGATGTTTCAGGCGGCTCTCAGTTATCAGTGGGATGAAAACCTCATGTCCTACCTCTCCTGGTCAAACGGCGCCAAAGCAGGTGGCTTTGATTTTTTATATGAGAAAGGTAACCGAGGTGACGTTATTTATGAGGATGAAGAAGCGAGTGTATTCGAAGTAGGTTTTAAAAAGAATTGGCAGATACTTCAATTAAATATGGCGTTATTTTACGGTGAGTATGATGATTTACAAGTCTCTGTTTTTGATGGTGGTATTGGTTTCACCGTAGGTAATGCGGCAAGCTCCACCTCTAGAGGGCTCGATACTCAGCTCATCTGGCAACCCACCGCGCAATTTCGAACTATAGTACAGTTTGAATACTTAGATTTCACTTACGATGATTTTAACACCGCCAGTTGCCACACAACTGACCGATTAAACACGGGAAAATCCTTATGTGACGCCTCTGGGGATGAGACTCCCTTTGTTCCTAAAACAGAAGGGCTTATCGCATTTGAATATGAAAAGCCAATAACAGACAATCTAAAAATACAGCATTTATTAAGCTGGCGTTACAAAGGCAGTCATACTACTGCCTCAGATAACGAACCCCAAACTCGACAGTCCGCCTATGAGCTTGTGGATTATCGGTTTGACCTTAGTCCAGCTGATGATCAATGGCGGATAAGTTTATTGATAAACAACCTGTTTGATAAGGAATATTTGGTCTTTACTTCAGTGATACCCCTAGCACCAGGGGCAGCCTTTGCGAACATTATTCCAAAAGGTCGGGAGATCGCATTGGCATTTCAATACCATTACTGATCAATACTACTGATCAACACTACTACTGAAAAAAACTTGTTAAAGGATAAAACAATGTCAGCCGACAACACCGTAAATAAATTGCCTACCCTTCCCCAACACGACAACACAGAAGAACAGACTCAACGTGAGTTAGGGCTTTCATTAACTCGTACTGCATACAACTATATGTTTTCCTATGTCGAACCCGTGCCACTTTCAGCCGATTTACCAAAAGGTGAAGAGTTCACATTGGACTATGAAGCAAAAGTACTTGAAACGTTTTTGCCCATGGCAGAGAACTTTAAGAATGTGTTAGTGAAGTTACTAGAGAAGGAGCTGCAAGATGACATATCTGCCGATACCTTTAAAGACATTGAAACTGCATACCTGAATTTAAAGGAAGAGTTTAGCGTCTGGGATGTCAAAAAAGACATCGCCAATTTAGAAGAGTTTGTTGGCGATCTCGCCAAAATACCCGACGCAATTAAACATATGGTCAACATTCCTAAAGATATAGAAAAGATGGCAACCGGTCTCAAAGTGGTGTTTGACGACTTCATTAAAAATGGACCAACTGCATTTTTAAAGTCCAGCATGAATGACATGCTCAGCACCGATCATGGGCGAGACTACCTGCAGGCAAATAGTATTGATGATTACGAGGCCCTTTTTGATACGATACCCAAACCGTTGATGCTGACTATGGAAACCAAACCATGGATGAAAAAAGACAGCAAACCCTGTGAACAAGACTGGTTCTTTGGTTACTTACAAGTCGCCGGGTTCAATACCACTAACTTACGGGGAATCCAACTCGAACCAGCAGACAATTCGCACGCAATCAAGTTAGAAAGCTTACTGAAAAAGTTCCCTGTCACCAATGAAATTTTACAACAAGTAACTGGCGACTCGGTTATCACCTTAGACGAGGCGGCTCGACAACAACGACTTTACGCGGTTGACTATTCTACATTGGAAGGTGCAAAAACCAACAAAGTACACGGTGAGCAACGTTATCTCGGAGCCCCCATTGCATTGTTTTATTGGAACCAAAACCCACCGGAAGGTTACCCCCCAGGAAATGGTGTATTACAACCCATTGCCATTCAATTGGAACAAATTTTCGATGAAGAAAAAACACCCATATTCACCCCCAATGACTGTGCAAACGCCAATGATCCAAACGGCTTAAAATGGAATATCGCCAAGTACTTCGTTAACGTTTCGTGTGCTGTTCAGCATGAAACTGTAGCACACCTTGGGGACTGCCATTTAATTATTGAACCCATCGTGGTTGCCTCACACCGCCAACTATCAGAGAACCACCCATTACTCAAGTTACTGATTCCACACTTTCGATTCACTATCAATATCAATGACGACGCCATTCATAGCTTAATCATTCCCGGTGGCGTTGTTGCAACAAACGTTGGGCCTGCCATCGAAACAAGCTTGGAACTTATTTCTGCAGCCCACGAAGCATGGCGCTGGGACGATAACAATCCAAGTAATGTATTTCAATTAAGAGGTCTTGATAAGATACCTGACTTTCCATTTCGTGACGACACCTTACAGCTTTGGAGCGCCATTCAAGAATACGTCACGGGTTATGTTAAAACCTATTATAAAACTGACGACGATGTCATTAATGATAACGAATTACAGGGCTGGATCAACGAAATGGTTTCCCCTCTGTACGCAGGATTCAAGGGTTTGCAGGGGTTAAAAGAGACCGACAATCCCAAGCGATCTGCACAAATAGATTCCGTTGATTATTTAATTCAAGTTGTCGCCCAAATCATTTATATAGCAGGCCCACAGCATGCCTCCGTTAATTATGCGCAATACCCATTAATGTCCTATATGCCCAGTGTTGCAGGTACCATTTACAAAGCACCACCAAGCAAAGAAACTGTTTTAAAAACAAAAGATGATTGTATCGCCTGGTACCCTCCACTGGATGTGTCTATTTATACTTTTTCATTCGAATATCTGTTGAGTGGCGTACAATATGACACCTTTGGCCACTACAGTGACAATGCAAGGTCTCCGTATTTTAAAGATACGCGTGTTCATGATATTGTCGCCGAATTACACGGTAATTTATCGATCATCGAAACGGATATACGTAAAAAAAATGTGCAAAGACCAATGCCCTACCCTTTCCAGCTTCCTTCTCTAATCCCAAACAGTATTAGTATATAAAAAGCCATGTAGGCAACGCTAAAGGATTGTTAGTTCGAAGCATGGATGCTTCAATTTCAACCCTTTGCAGCACCTTCTTCAGCGCTCTCATGTACAATCACACAGTTACGCCCATTGTTTTTTGCGCTATAAAGCGCTTCATCCGCATTTGCCATCAATGTACAAGGGGGCATATTGGGGACTGCAACCAAGGTGCTCACTCCAACACTAATAGTCACGTAACTTTCGACACTAGACTGTTTATGAGGCAAGGCTAAGTTGCGAACGGCATCAAGACAGGTTAACGCAACTAACAAGGCCATATCCTGATCTGACTCTGATAACAACACACAAAATTCTTCTCCGCCATATCGAGCAACAAAATCCATCGCTCGTGGCGCCGATAAACTGAGTGTATGTGCCACAGCCTTAATACACTCATCCCCAACCAAATGCCCATAACCGTCGTTATATTGTTTAAAAAAATCAATATCTATCATCAATAACGACAGAGGTTTTCCATTTCGTAAACTTCGTCGCCATTCGCCTTGCAAACGCTCATCAAAAGAGCGTCGATTGGCGATATTGGTTAAGCCATCCTTCATCGCTATTTGACGTAATTCTTCTGTACGCAACGCTACTTTCATCTCCATTTTATCGTACAACATTGCATTAATGAGCGAGATAGCCAACTGAGTACTGAGTAACGTTAAGGTTTCTTTGTGACGGGTCGTAAACGCTCCTTCCATCAAATTATTTTCCAAATAAATCACCGCAATCATATTACCCTGATACAAAATAGGAAGGCACATGACAGACTTAGGGTCATATTCTTGAAAATAGGTATTATAGGAAAAATACGGATCTTTAATAGGGCGAGTCAACACCAATGTACTTAGCGTTTTATGCACATGATGAATTAGCGCATCAGGTAATAAAGGGGCATCGCCTGTACAAACCCATTGCAATGTTTTTCCATAACGTTGGCAATCCAGTTCTTGTGATTTATTGTCAAATTTACCGACCATCTCTACAACCAACTGCCCTTCATCCAGCACAATAATACCGCATTTTTCTGCACCGGAATTCTCAAGCAACACCTCCATCATTCGACGAAGTAACGATTCCAAACCCAGCTCTTCTGACAGCAACTGATTCGCTTTCAAAAGAGAATGTAAATCCAGGACATCCGTTTGATGAGTCACTGTGGTCACTGTTTTTAAGGGATTACCATAAGCCTGTACACGTTCTTCTAATGCAAAAGATACGTACGGCCAATGTAATTCTAACAAATCACATTTAACTTTTGCTCCCCAGCATTGGTACAGATAATACGACTCACGAATCAAATGAACGGCAATTTGTTTTTGTCCGTTCTGCAACCAGTATTGCGCATAAAGTTCATTGGCAATAGCCTCACACTGGATAAATCCCATTTTTTTCGCATCTTCTATCGCTAGAGCGTAACAGTCCATCGCCCGGGACCCATCACCCGCCAATGAGGCAATCTCGGCCTCAATCATTAAGTATTTATGCCGATACGTTTCTGGACAGCCATCAGACCATTGCTTAAAACGGCATGCGTATTCTTTGACTAACGCCCTTTTTTCTTCAATGTCGTTATTGCTAATTTTATCGCCACATTGAGAAGAAGCAACATCCGCCAACGCGATAGATTCAATTAAAATCAACGTCGTAAAAAACAGGCTCTCCGAAAATGAAGGGCTATGAGGAAGACAAACTTCAATAATCGAAAGATTTTGAATGAATCGTTGTTGCTGCACTCTAGCCTTCATAATAAAGGCGTGGCGAATCATTGCCTGACTAAACAACGCTAATTCCATTGATGGTGTCGTATAATCCCCATCAAAAAAACCCGTCACATCTACACTTTTGGTATCAAAGGATATTGGATGCAGTGTTTTCCCCTGCAATGCAAGCGAGGGTTGCAATGTAGAAAATTTCACAAAATTCGCCGTTGACGATTGATGTGATCTACGCAAAAAAGCCAAGCCAGAAGACGACTCTATTTCTAACGTTCTTAACTTCACGCCACAAATAAATTTATTAACGCCTCCGAGTAAAACCGCATGACCTGCTGATGTAAAATTAAGTCCTTCTTGCCCCCATCTGACAGCTTTTTCTAACAACGGCAAGGTATTTTCAAGCGGCTCGCCCCAATGTTGAAAGAACGCAGCAAACCCTTGGTATATAAGTACCCGGTGATATCGATTCTCTCGCTGATCGACAAGTGTTAATGACAATCTACCAACATCATAACAGCGGGTGTAAGGTTCCCCCATCATCGACATGGCCCAAGCACTCGTAAGATAAGCTAATGGGGTTAGATCACAATGACCATGATCAAACGACAATTTCAACATTTGACAGGAGTTAACAGCATAAGCATTAAACATACGCAATTGATAAAGAACTACCGTTAGCACATTGTGCAATTCCATTGCCTGCAAATAATGTGGTTCCATCATCTCAGCCATGCCAAACATCTGCTCTTCAGAATGAGAATTCAACGTTTGCAAAGTCATCAAAAAGAATTCAGGAAGCAATACTTCTGCTTGCTCCTCTAAAGAGGGGAAATCAAACCCCAACAATGCTAAGCCTTCGACCAAAACAGGTAACGCCTCGGTAAAACGTGTTTGCTGTTGGTATTGAGTAGCTTGTATTAACATTAAGCTGACTTTCGCCAATGCATTATTGGCGACACGAATAGCGATTGGGTATAACGCATCTGCCGCTTCAAACTCTCCCGCCAAGTACAATGACTCTGCCAATGCTTGATATACCAGTAACGCCTGTTCAGGCTCCTCCTGCCATACGTTTTCTGGCAACATCGCTTTCGCAATGCTAAAAAAACTAATTGCGGCGGGATATGCCGATGCGTTTCTAGCTTTAACTCCGCCACGAATATTTAACTCAAGTAATTGTACTTGTTCAACAGCATCAGTAATCAAATGATAAGAATCATTAATAAGCCCAAGAATAGTGAACAGATGCTTCTCCTGCACCACTTGTGGCATCTTATCCATACGGGCTAATAATAACCGTCCCGCGTTCAACATGACGCTAGGGCGCTCCTCATGTTTAATCAACGTGTACGCAGCCTGCTGCACTCGGTCATGTAAAAATTGATACTGCGTCAAAACCAGACGATCAGGAGCATCGCTAAACTTATAGTTTTCATTTAATGGCAAAATCAAACCTTGTTGCAGAAGCGGCCACAGCGCGCGAGACGTTTGAGTAGGGCTTTGCTCACAAACAATGGAAAGTAACCGCAGGGTAAAACTCTCGCCGAGAAGGCTTGCCAACGAAATTAATTGTTGTGTGCGCTCATCCAATTTACACAACTTTTCCATCATAAATTCAACAACGTTGTCGGTGATCTGTCGTTGCTCTATTTTCCAGACATCCCACACCCAAGCACCCTTATCATAGTCGTAGGCAACCTCCCCCTCATCATACAACGACGTCAAAAATTGGCTCAGAAAAAAAGGGTTTCCTTCCGTTTTTTCATGACAAAGGCGTGCTAATGAATCGACATCATCACACTCACAAAGTAATGTGTCACTAATAAGCTCAGCTACCTGAGTTAAATCTAAATTTGACAGTTTAAGGTTATGAACCTCCCCCTGCACCTCTTTAACCGCATTTAATGTATGAATAAGGGGATGATTGTTATCCACCTCGTTATCTCTATAAGCACCAATGATCAGAAGTGCCGAGCTTTTCTCAGGCTGAATTTGTTGCTCTAATAATTTAAGCGTTGAGATATCAGCCCATTGCAAATCATCCAAAAATATCACTAACGGGCGACCACTCGAAGACAACGCACCCACAAAATGCCTAAACACTGTATGAAATCGGTTTTCAGCCTCCCCGGCAGGTAGAGACTGTAACGGCGGCGATGCGCCGATAATTTGTTCCAACTCAGGAATAAGATCTACAATCACCGGCGCATTGTCTGCAAGCGCTCGTCGCAATATAAACTGCCAATAATGCGATTTCTCTTCACCCTCGCTAACCAGCTGACACATCAACGGTTGAAATGCCTGAATCAGCGCCGCATACGGTTTATTACTCGTAAATTGCTCGCATTTTCCTCGAATAAAAAGCGCCCGTTTTGACACAATGGGCTTATGTAATTCATTGACCAATGCGGATTTTCCAATACCAGAACGCCCACTGACAAGCAACAACTCTGAATGCCCTAAACAAACCCGCTCATAAGCCGCAAATATATCAGAGAGCTCTTTTTCTCGACCGTAGAGTTTATGAGAAATATGAAAACCTTCAGGCCTGTCACATTCACCCGTAACGAATGTGTTGATATAACCTTCGGTTTGCCACTCTTTTAAACATCGAATTAAATCTTCTTGCAATCCAAAACTACTTTGATATCGGCCATCAGGAGATTTCGCTAATAGCCTTAACACAATATCCGACAATTGCTCCGGAATAGACAAATCAACCGCATTTAGTGGCTCAGGGGCACGTGCTAGATGGGCATACAATAACGCCATAGGGTCGCTATATTCAAAAGGTCGACGCCCTACAAACAGCTCATACAATGTCACTCCTAGCGCATAAAAATCACTGCGATAATCCACCGCTAAATTCGTTCGCCCACTCTGCTCCGGTGACATATAATCCAGCGTACCCCACACATGCTCAGTAATTCCCAGAGGGTGTTGGCCGGATAATTGTGTTGCCAATTCAAAATCACAAATCTTAATTCTGAAAGTATCAATATCCACTAAAATATTTTTCGGAGAGATATCATTATGAATCAGCTGGTGCTTATGAACATCACTCAACGCCTCGCTCAACTGTATTGCTAGCCGTAATCGTTGAGTTAAATCCAATCGATTCGAATGCATGAGTTGTGCAAGGTTCAAAGGAGAGAAATCTTCTAAAACAAGCACCATATTATTATTGATTTTTTCAAGACTTCGCGCTTGCACAACCCACGGTGATTTAATGGATTGCAATACCATAAATTCATGCTGCCAACGAGCATTGAGGTCTTCAGAGGGGTATTGTGCATTCTGATATTTAAGAATCACGCTATCACCTGATTCAGCAATAGCACGCGCGACAACCGTATTATCCACTGAGTGGATAACTTCAGTTATGTCAAAGCCGGCCAATTTCATCGCCTATACCCAGAGAGAAAACACAGATTAAGTGTAGCAAAACAATGTAGCTATTGCAGATTAAACGTTGACCAAGTCCCGCTCACAAATATACATTTTTGTATAAAGAAGAATAACTTAACGACCCCTTACCCGCCTCGTTTCTAGGCATTAACTGCCACGCACAAAAAACCCGACTAGAAGCCGGGTTTTTTGTCGTTAAAACTATCTAAACAGACAGTCTATACGCGCCTTAATTTACACTCGCTCAATAATAGTCGCTATACCTTGACCAAGACCGATACACATAGTCGCTAGACCTAATGTACCGTCTTTTGCTTCCATTATATTAAGCAACGTTCCGGTAATACGTGCACCAGAACAACCTAGTGGGTGCCCTAATGCAATCGCACCACCATTAAGGTTAACTTTTTCTTCAACCTTATCAGTAAGCTTAAGATCTTTAACACAAGGTAAACTTTGAGCGGCAAATGCTTCGTTTAATTCGATGTAATCTAGATCATCGATAGATAAACCAGCACGCTTAAGTGCTTTCTGTGTGGCAGGAACAGGGCCGTAACCCATGATCGCTGCATCACAACCAGCCACAGCCATTGAACGAATCTTAGCACGTGGCTTAAGACCCATCGCTTGAGCTTTCTCTGCAGACATGATCAACATGGCAGATGCACCATCAGACAAAGCTGAGGAAGTACCCGCAGTAACAGAACCCCCTTTTGGATCAAATACTGGACGAAGGGCACCCAATGTTTCCAATGTTGTTTGTGGACGAATTACTTCATCAATTTCACAAAGAACCTTAAAGCCATTAGCATCGTGACCTTCAACCGGTACGATTTCGTTTTTCCAACGACCTTCTTGTGTCGCTTCCCACGCCAAACGGTGAGAACGCAGAGCGAACTCATCCATTTGTTGACGTGAAATACCGTGCATTTTGCCCAGCATTTCTGCCGTCAAACCCATCATGTTAGAAGCCTTAGCCATATGCTTAGAGTTCTCAGGGTTTAGATCGATACCGTGCATCATGCCAACGTGGCCCATATGCTCAACACCACCGATCACAAATACGTCACCGTTACCGGTTTGGATATTTTGTGCGGCTGTATGAAGCGCTTGCATGGATGAACCACATAAACGGTTAACCGTTTGTGCGCCAGCAGTACGAGGTAGACCACCAAGGATCGATACCGCGCGGGCCATGTTCATGCCTTGCTCTAATGTCTGGTTAACACAACCCCAGATAACATCTTCAGTTTCTGCGATGTTCCAGTTTGGGTTACGCTCACGCAAAGCGATAACCAAATTAGCTGATAACTTCTCAGCACGTACATTGCGGAACTGACCGTTTTTGGTCTTGCCCATTGGCGTACGAACAGCATCAACTATTACTACGTCTTTTGGATTTAAACTCATCATTATTCTCCTATGCTATCCGTGACTTAGCTGTAAAAGCTTTCGCCGTTTTTCGCCATTTCACGCAACTTATCAGTTGGCGTATAAAGGCCACCAAGATCTGCGTACTTATCACAGCTCTCAACAAACGCTGCAACACCAACAGAGTCGATGTAACGTAACGCGCCACCACGGAATGGAGGGAAACCAACACCAAAGATCAAGGACATGTCAGCATCAGCAACAGAATCAACAATCTTCTCTTCCAAACAACGAACCACTTCCAAACACATAGGAATCATTAGACGATCAATGATTTCTTGGTCTTCAAAGTCTTTCGGCTCACCAACAACAGGCTTGATTAGCTCGTAAGCTGCTTCATCAACAACTTTCTTCGGCTTACCCTTCTTATCAGTTTCATACTTGTAGAAACCAGCGCCATTCTTCTGGCCATAACGCTTGTTTTCATACATAACAGTCGTTACATCTTTGAAGTCGTAGCTCATACGCTCAGGGAAACCTTCTGCCATTACTGCAGCGGCGTGAACACCTGTGTCAATACCAACAACATCCATCAAATATGCGGGGCCCATTGGCCAACCAAAACGTTCCATAACTTTATCGGCCTTTTGGAAGTCAACGCCATCGCGCATTAACATGCCAAAACCACCAAAGTACGGGAACAATACACGGTTAACCAAAAAACCTGGGCAATCGTTAACAACAACCGGGGTTTTACCCATCTTCTTCGCATAAGCAACTGTTGTTGCAATCGCTTCATCAGAAGACTTTTCACCACGGATAATTTCAACCAATGGCATCATGTGCACAGGGTTAAAGAAGTGCATACCAACAACATTCTCTGGACGCTCAAGGCCTTCGGCCAATCGCGTAATAGAGATGGTTGATGTGTTAGACGCTAGCACGGTGTTCTTACCGATATGCTTTTCTGTCTCTGCTAATACAGACTTTTTAATCTTCTCGTTTTCAACAACCGCTTCAACAACGATATCAACAGCGGCGAAATCACCGTAGTTCAACGTAGGGCGAATGGAAGATAAAATCTTACCCATCTTCGCCGCTTTCATTTTCTTACGATCAACACGCTTAGAAAGTAGCTTAGTGGCTTCAGACATACCTAAGTCCAATGCAGGCTCAGCGATGTCTTTCATGATGATTGGCGTACCTTTGCTAGCAGATTGGTAAGCGATTCCGCCACCCATAATGCCTGCGCCAAGTACAGCAGCCAAGTTTATGTCATTGGCTTTCTTTTCCCACGTTGAGGCAGTCTTCTTCAATGCTTGGTCGTTTAAAAACAAACCAATCAATGCTTCAGAAGCAGACGTCTTAGCCATTTTAGCGAAACCTTTCGCTTCAATTTCCAATGCCTGCTCACGCTTCATGCCAGACGCTGCTTGCATCGTCTTCACAGCTTGAATAGGTGCAGGATAATTGCGGCCCGCTTGCTGTGCAACCATTCCCATACATGATTGGAACGCCATCATGTTTTCCATTGGAGGAAGCGTTAATGGCTCAAGCTTTTCTTGACGCTTAGCTTTGTAATCAATCTTACCTTCAATGCACTGCTTTACTAATGCAATAGCAGCATCTTTCAGCATTTCAGGTGCAACAACTGCATCTACTACGCCATCTTTTAATGCTTTTTCAGGTTTATGCTGGCCAGCTGCACAAATCCACTCAACAGCGTTATCCACGCCAATAATACGAGGTAAACGCACAGTGCCACCAAAACCAGGATAGATTCCTAATTTTGTTTCAGGCAATCCAACTTGAGCTGCCGTAGACATAACACGGTAGTCAGTGGATAAACACATTTCTAAACCACCACCCAATGCGATGCCATTAATAGCAGACACTGTAGGGAAGGGTAGATCTTCAATGGCAATAAATGCTTTGTTAGCTTCTAATGCCCAACCAGCAAGCTCTGCTTCTGGCAACTTGAACATGTCAGTGAATTCCATGATGTCTGCACCAACGATAAAAACATCTTTACCACTAGTTACGATCATGCCCTTCACAGAGCTATCGGCAGCAACTGCATCAGCAGCAGCTTTCAACTCATCTAGAGTTATACGATTGAATTTGTTTACAGATTCGCCTTGCAAATCAAAGTTGAGTTCGACGATACCGTCTTCTAACGGTTTAACCGTTATCGCTTTGCCTTCATATACCATCAACTGTTTCTCCCATATAGGGTTGACGAAGGAAATAAAAAACCAACCAGTTTTAAAGCACTGGCGGAGAGCCGAGAAAGTCTGCGACAATCGCATGACTTTAGCAAGTATTTTAGGATTTGGAGCTCGTTTGAAGGCTAAGGTTGTAATTTTCAGTTAGAAACTGGTAAGTCAGAGTTAACGGACTAATAAGTCACGCCGAAAACCTTACACAATCACAACGCAGAATATGGTTATGCCATAAATGCATAAACAAAACCCCACGTACTGTTTGATTTATCAGGATCAAAAACAGACCCCTTTCTGATTATAAATTGATCGCAAAGTCAAACTGCCTTTCAGCAGCCGGTGGCTGCAAGAAATCACCCGACACTAACCCGACACCCTTCTGTATCACAGACAATAAGCACTCTGTATTTTCAACAAAGCCTGCTAACACAACAACCTTTCTCGCGGTTACCTGTTGCAACAACAATTTCAATTGATCATTCCATTGGTCTGCATTTTCTTCCACCGTATATCGCCTGTCTAACTTCACAAAATCCACTTCAAAATACTCAAGTAGCGATAATGATTGCTGTGACCCTCCAAAATTAGAAATACTGACTTTTGCCCTCAACTCTCTTAATCGACGAATAGCATCCTGTGACTCAGCAAATGAAGCTAATAACAAGGCTTCTGGTAATTCAAATACACATTGCGCGGAATCAATGCCGCTGCCTTCAAATGCTTTTTTCAACCAGGGTACAAACGTTCTATCCGCTATCGTTTTTGCAGTCAATTTAATAAAGAAAACGCTGATGTAGTTATTCATTCTATTAGCTTGACGCAATTCTTTCAGGGCCGACGCCACCACCCAGCGATCAATATAACTAACCAGTGCACTTTCATTCATAACACCCAAAAATTCTCTGGGAGTAATGATTTTCCCTCCCTCATTTAACCGAAGTAAGACTTCATAACGCTCATAACTATCCATCCCTAAACTAACTATTGGCTGATACACCAAACTTAAGCGCTTTGCTTTAATGGCCTGTTTAATCCTTTCAGACCAATCACCAATGTTAGCTTTATCAGTAATAACATCAGGAACCTTTACCATTGAATCATTCAGTGTCTTTATATTACCACCCATATTATCTATGGCCGTATCAAACTGTGCACTCTGTTTATCTATTTCATCAGGTTTAGTTTGCCAATGTATAGCCTTTACCGCATCACGCCCAGCAGCGTGCAAACTTGCATCTAACGATACATAACGTGAACCATTAAGGGCTCCACTGCCAACTAAAACAGTGCCACAACCAATCATCGCACTTAGCATGACGCCATCCGCATATTGAGCAGAGAAATGTGCCATCCAATCGTGTATTTTTTGGCATAAGGTTTCATGTCGTTGAGGATCAACCTGTGCAATGAACAATGAAAATTGGTCCACGCCAAAAGCTGACACTCTATCCATCGGGCTAAGTAGACTCATTAACCCATGGGCAATTCTCTGCCTCAATATTTCATCGGCTAAACCTAACTCATCAGCAAACTCTATCAATGAGGTCACTTGAACTCTCATCATTACTGGTGGAGCATCCTCACGGACATCCAACGAGGACAACACTTGTTCACACTGGTTATAAAAACCCGTCACTGTTAACAGTCCGCTATCTGGTTCAACGTTTTTTTGATAACCCGATATCGCTAGTTGTCGACGATAACGCAACGCACAGGATTGTATTTTTAACAATAATTGTGTGTGTTTTTCAGCATACTTTGATTCAGCATATTTAGACTCTACCTGCGCAGAATCAAAATGCTCAGGCCCTGCTAACTCAGCCATAGAAAATTGTCCGGCAGACCCCATCACTATTAATCGTAAAAAGTGCTCAGAGTAATGAACCTTACTCTCCGTTATAACAAACAGTGGCACAGCTTCCAGCAATGGGTCTTGACGTAATAACGCAAAGCACTTACGCATCAATACCTCATCCCCATGATCATATAGAACAACAACATCCACTGGCGTTGATTGCTTAAAACCCGCCACCAAATGTTCAATCAATACCGGTAATTGAGTGACTGTCGTAACCTGCAAATGTGCATTATTTAACGTACGCTCTATTAACAGCGATGATCGATTCTCAACATCACTCATCAATAACAAATTAAAGAATTTGGCCTTGGCAGTATGCTGTAAATTGTGTAACTCAGATACTAACGACACCAAAGGCACCGGCTCAGTATAAAAGCTATTCACACCAGCAGCTGCAGCGGCCATTCGGGATGTCATATCATTACTACGCCCAACAGCAATGCAAGGCACTCTCCCGTTACTTATAGCCATCACTGACAACAAATGCTCTTGACGATTGATAAGCTCCCCCTCAGTGACACCCCGCTTTCTTTCATTGCCATCAAAAACAAGGATAGCAACTGGCTCTCTAAATCTCACGGCATGAACCAAGTCATCCATACAACGAAATGACAACACTTGATAACCATGGCCTTTGATATCCACTGCCAAGGCTTGACTTACTTGTGGATTCTCATCAAGAAAATACACACGAGAAGCAGTATTTGTTAAAGTCGCAACGTCATTTTCTGCCCGCCTTAACATTTCCTCCATTAAGTGCCGACAAAGGGTTTCCAGCATCTGCACACAAGATGACATATATTCGACAACAGAACCGTTAATAGCCTCTTGTACTGCCCTCTGACTTCTTCCAAGAGCAATAACGGTACTTTCCATTTCACTTACTAGATCATAAACCTGGGTATAGCAACGCTCCTCACTGAGCTTCGCTATCTCATGCAACATCCTGCTGAATACGGTAAAGGATTCAGCAGAGAAATGGTTGTTAAGCACATCCTGCCAACGAAATGACAGGTTGTTAACCTCAGATAGCAAGGTGTGTAAATTTAGATGATCCGACCTATCTATATTCAATTCACTGAGATTCAACGGCTCTACATTCACACTCATGGTAAACACCTACTCATTAACAATCTATATATTGCCACTAGAAAGGAACACCACAACGATCATAGAATAGAAATCATGGAACAGCCTTCCTAATACCTTGATATAATATGTATCACGATCACGCTAAACAGTTACAGTCATAGTAACAGTATAGCAACCAACAACAATCCACAGGCTATTGTTCAATTATCATGCAGAACATCCAAACATTACAAGAATTTTTAGCGGCCTCCGGCGCGCAATACCGTTTCTTTGATCTAGGAAGACGCGTACTTAAGATGGACAAGTCGTTGTTTGAAAAGGTAGAAGCCAATCAAGTTCCGTATCCCTACCCTCTTCAGCGCCACGCATGGTTTGGTGTGTTGTTCTGGGACCCTAATAATTCCCATCAACACCATATTTGGTTTTTAAAGTTACCCCTAGACGAACAAGGCTACCTTAGCCTTGCAGCGCGCGATGACCTTCTACGCCGCGCCCTAGACCAGCTAGGCAATGCAATTATAAGCAACCAACAAGAAGACCCAGGCCATGTCAGCACACCCCAAAAAAGCAGAGAACTAAAAGATAACCCCTGGAGCTACACGCCTCGTCAAGACAAAATGGCAACCTTTCATGCTAAGGCATTGGTAGAGTTAAAACACCCAGGCAGTCAATACCTCACGCCGACACTCACATACCTCAATCAACCTGAACAGTTTTCACAGTGGCAACATATAGGCCTTCAGGGCATCGCTGACCTGTGCGCCAGGTGTGCTGAACCAGCAATTAGTAAGCAATTAGTAAAACACTTATCCCAACTGCCTAGTGAAGTAATGATTCCGCTTCTTCATGGATTAGAAAACGAAACCATCAACCTTGCCCTTAGCCAAGCGGTGGTTAGCTGTGCAAAACAAGGCGCAGCAGATAATACAACTCTTGCAGCCGCCATCCGGGGGCTATCAGGCAGCGTTGACAAACAAATCCAAAAACAGTACATCATTGATACGTTAAACACCTACCAAAAAGCTCCTGTATCCATTGAAATACTGGTTGCTGTTAGTGGTCGTGCTTGGGATAATCTGACAGATGCAAACGTTGCCTTATTATTCCTAGAAGCGCTTGCAACCAATGACGCCGGACAAGACGCCTTTAATCAGGTGCTCACTGACGTCCTATTTATGCCCATCGTGGGTCAGTGCATTCGCCAAGCATTTCGAGCCCCTGAGCGATCAGAAGCACTAGCAACTGCCATTGGTAACTTTCTGAGTACAGTCCATTGAGTACAGCCCATTGAATTCACTAGCGTGCCCTTGTGGGAGCAGCCTTCCCTACCAGGAATGTTGTCAGCGGTTTCATTCCAGAGATGAATACCCTCCCACCGCAGAGCAACTTATGCGCTCTCGCTACAGCGCATTTGTGAAAGCTGATGTTGCGTATTTGCTATACACGCGCCATTCCAGTACCCAATCTCTAGACAACCCCAAACTTCTACAACAAAGCTGCCAAGGTACAAGATGGACCGGACTACACATCCAGCAATGTCACCAAGGCCAAAGCAATGACGACCAAGGTAGCGTTACCTTTAGTGCTCATTACATCGAAAACGACAAACCTGGCGTACTCACCGAGACCTCTCGCTTTGTCAAAGAAGGCGAACAATGGTATTACTTAGATGGAGATCACGGGTCATCACATGCCCTACCCATTACCATGCCAGGCAGAAATGATGCCTGCTGGTGTGGCAGTGGGGTAAAATTCAAACGTTGTCATGGGTAAATAAAACCAAATACAGAGTCACGGAAGTGAAATCGAGCTGCAGGAGTTAAATATGGTCAGAATATTATCAATATACTTGCTCGTTTTGTTTGCAGTTGCAATGACTTGGTATATTACTAATCAGCTAAAAGATGCATACGCTAGCCTAAAAAACAATGGGGCTCTTGGCGCCGTGAAATCAATCTTTCTATTGCTAACCTTTATTTTATTTTGCGCAGCAGGGACTCAGTCTTTTTTTGAATCTCCCGAAGATATCGCCAGCCACGTCTTACTTATCGTGACGACAATACTTTTATCTTTCGCGTTGGCGATCAATAAAGCATCAATCAAAGGATTACTACAGGCAGGCAAACGTTATGCGTTGAAACTGAAAATGGTTATTGCTTACCAGCTTATAAAATTTGGCAAGCACAAATAAATCACCTTTCGCCTTTAACCATTTCCTGACTTGACTATTACCCTCAGCAGAAAACCCTTTCATGAGAAAATTATGACGATCAAAAAACAATCACGTTAAGCTGAGTGTTTTGTGAGCGCAACATTAGCGCGACCTAACCGCCCGAAATCATAGACATACTCTACATAAAGAAATAATGCACTTTTTCACAAAACAGACATATAAATAGATTATTTCCTTAATACCCCCTGTTACTACCTTTTTTACTTGCCCTCTCTTTCTACGGCCCTATACTCATGTTGATTTGCTTAAAACTGCAAACATAATAGCCAGCATTCGTGTTCGGCACTCATAGTTTATTTAAAGGAATTAGACATGCTTAAGAAACTAGCATTGGCAACAGCCGTATCAACGACTCTACTACTAACTGGTTGTGCAACTGGACCTTCTCCTGTAGGTGTTGGACTTATCACTGACGTTAAGGGACCTATCACTGCTACTGGCGAAACAGGTTCTAAGACTGGTACTTCTTGTGCAAACACTATCATTGGCTTGATCAACAAAGGCGATGCATCAATTGAGGCTGCTAAAGCTGCTGGCGGCATCACTGTTGTTGCTTCTGCTGATTACCACACAAAAGGTTTCTATCCTTTCGTTGGTGAAACTTGTGTAACTGTTACTGGTAAGTAATTACCAATAACACGTAAACGCATAATAAAAAGGGACAGATAGCAACTCACGCTATCTGTCCCTTTTTATTTTCTGGTAAGCTGTATTGCACGCATTAATACATCAAGACTTTATTACGACTTTCATCTCCACATCAACGGATGCTTATCATGCCCTCTTTAACCCTATTAAAACCACTAACACGCACCCTTTTTTGCTTATCTCTATTATGCTTACCGCTTTCCGGGTGTTCAGACAATAACAGTTCTAATAACAACCCTGATAGCAACACACATACTTCCACCCCCCCTCAAAGCTCCTCATCCACCACGTCAAGCAATGAAACCTACACCGAAGGTGTTCATTACAATATCCTGAAAGATCCAATCATAAACAACACTGACAACATCGTTGTAACAGAGTTCTTTTGGTATGGCTGTTCTCATTGCGCAAACTTTGAGCCCCTGCTTCAGCAGTGGGATAAGACAAAACCTACCGGTGTATCTCTAGAGCAGTCTCCTGCCATGTGGAATGACACAATGAAGCTACATGCCAAAGTATTCTTTGTTGCACAAACACTGGGGAACGCAGACAAGTTACATGCACAGCTTTTTACCACCATCATGGGCTTGCATGGCCAAAAGAACCTAGAAAAACACAAAGAAGCTATCGCCAGTGTATTCCAAACGTATGGACTCGAAAAAGACGCTTTTTACGCGCAAATAGATAGCTTCAAAACCAATGGACAACTTAGTCAAGCGGCAAAAAAGATGAAGCTAGCACAATTGAAGGGTACGCCATTAATCGTTGTTAATGGCAAATACTCCATTAACAACAGCAGCATAAAAAGTGCGGCAGAGCTACTCACCATTACCAATTTCCTAATTGTTAAAGAACAGGCCTCTATCAAAAAGTAGCACCAAGCACTGTACGAACAGCCACAACTGTACAAACAAACAGCATCACTCTATACTAGGCGTAAATCGGTTTCTTAATTACCATAGAGAACCATGAGCGCCTATATTCCCAAACCAGCTGAACAAGCCAATCGAAAAATAATTCACGTTGATTGTGACTGTTTTTATGCGTCTCTTGAGATGCTAGATAATGCTTATCTACGGAACAAGCCTATAGCCGTTGGTGGCGACGCCGAGCGCCGTGGAGTTATCGCGACCTGCAATTATGAAGCGCGCAAGTTTGGCATTCATTCAGCGATGGCCTCCTCTACGGCAAAACGCCTATGCCCTCACCTTACTATTGTCCCTCCCCGCATGAACCGTTACCGGGAAGCCTCCAAACAAATACATCAAATATTTAAGCAATACACGCAAACGATTGAACCTCTATCACTGGATGAAGCTTACCTAGACGTTACTGGTAAAGAAGATTATAAAGGTAGCGCTACATTAATGGCCCAAGCTATTCAAACGCAGGTATTTCAAGAAGTTGGAATTACCGTTTCTGCGGGTATTGCTCCCAATAAATTCCTTGCCAAAATTGCCAGCGACTGGAACAAGCCAAACGGTTTATTTACCATTACCCCCCCAGAAGTAGATGTATTTGTTCAAGCACTACCAGTGAATAAGCTATCAGGTGTCGGCAAAGCAACACAGAAAAAACTGGCAAAGATGGGTATATTCACCTGTAATGACATTCGTGGATACGCTCAGAACCACAGTGTTTTTGAACTTACTAAGCACTTAGGCGTGTTTGGAAAACGCTTACACCATCTAGCCTACGGTACTGACAACCGCCCAGTACAAGCAAGAGAATTCCGCAAATCCCTTAGCGTTGAACATACCTATTCAAAGGATTTAGGAGCATTATCGGAATGCATAGAAAAACTACCTGAGCTACAACGTGAAATGGAAGGTAGGCTCAGCAAACAATCAAGTCAACACCCCATCAAAAAAGCTTTTATCAAAATAAAATTTTGTGATTTTACGCAAACCACCATTGAACGCAGCATTGAACATAGAGCGAAGGAGCCACAACTCAATACCTACCAAGCCCTTTGTGAAGAGGCTTTCGTTCGAGGCAATAAGCCAGTCCGCTTGTTGGGGCTTGGTGTACGGTTTGAAGAACCGATAAAAGCAGGTTCTCAACTTAGCTTTGCCTTCCCCTCTGCGTAACCTGCTTGAACCAGACTGGAACAGCCACACCGGCAGCGGGGAAGTATTTTATTACTTGATACGGCGTCTCATCATCACCACAGTGAACATCAACAACATCCAAGCCTCCAATGCTCCACCGAATTTTTTGATGACAATATTGTCGCTGGTATCAGGGTCCAATAATTCGCTAGACACACTGCTAGTGAACGACATTGATTTCTTATTTGCCGTAGTCGCAACAAATGTCACTATTGATGATTCTCCCACCGATAATACCCCTATTTGACACGTTTCAGCGGCAACATCACATACAATAGAATCAGAAATCGTTGTCACCGATACCACGTCAGCAGGGAAAACCGTTTCCAAAACGACATTCGATGCCGCATCAATACCATTATTGGTAACGGTCGCAATATACTGAATGGTACCAATATCAGGGTCATCCTCCGATTTCTTAAATTTGCCATTATCACCCACTAAGGTTAGCGCAAGATTCGCCCGGTCAACTGGCTGAACATTGCCAAGAACAAGATTCAATGCCTGATTAGCATCAACAATCCCTGTGCCACACCCACTACAACTCGCAGGAAACGCCCGAGCGCTAGTTCGTATAGCATCCTCCAATTCTTCAACGGTTATATCACTCTTCGCACCAAATAATAGTGCCACAACGCCAACCACGTGAGGCGTTGCCATACTCGTACCTTGATAATAGAGGTAATCATCCGCTGTTGCTCCATCAGCGCCAGCATTTGATGTCGACAACACGCCATCAGAGTCATTCGCAAAGAACTGTGCTCCACCCGGTGCAGCTACATCAACAACGGAACCAAAATTAGAATAGTAAGCCCGGCCACCAGAACGATTATTGGCAGCTACTGTAAAGGCACCAGGACAATTACCTGGAGGGTAGGTGTCTGCATTAGCATCAGAATTACCGGCAGCGATAACAACAATCGCTCCAGCATTACGAGCATCAGCAATCGCGTCGGAATAGGACTGACCACAAGAAGCCGGTACTGCGCTGCCCAAACTCAAGTTAATTACATCTGCTGGATTTTCATTTGCTGGCACACCATCAATTGGAATACCCGCAGCCCACAACACCGCGTCTATTATATCTGAAGTATATCCACCACATTTACCCAAAACACGGACTGGAACAATTTTTGCCTTGGGCGCAACTCCTGTAACACCAATATCATTATTGGCTATTGCAGCAATGGTACCGGCGACATGGGTTCCATGCCAACTACTTGCCACCTCTTCTGAGGGAAAACCTGAACCACACTCACCCACTGCCAATGCATCGCCGGTATCAGTCGCATCGTCATCACGCCCATCACCGTCGTTACCAGTGGACGCATCTGAAATAAAATCATAACCAGGCAGTATGTTGCCAACAAGATCAACGTGAGGGAGATAACCCGTATCCAATACCGCAACAACAGCACCCTCACCTTCACCTAAATCCCAGGCCGCTTCTACATTCAACCCCCCAGTAGCCTCAAAATAATGCCACTGATCACCGTACATAGGATCATTTGGTGCAGCCATTGGCACCATTAGCAAGTCAAGTTCTGCATATTCAATCGATGGGTCTGTCACCAGGTATTTAATAACGTTTTGGGCTTCTGACATCGACTTATCACTACCCAGACTAACAACCTGTGCGCCATTTGCCATACCGCGTAATGTCGAAAGTGAAGCTCCTGATTTTTCTGCGGCAATTGTCAATACACTACGAGTCATAGCACCCCGAGCTTGAATTGTTGCACCAGTAGTAGATTTGAATTTGACTATTAGCCGAGAAACAGGCGCTTTTGACCAGTCAGGTGCCGCCATTGCAACATTGGACATCGCGATAGCTGAAGTGGCAATAGCCACACCCATAAAAAAAGAAGCATAAGACTTTGTTAATAAAGGTTTTTTTACCAATAACCCCATGAAAACCACCTGATTATATTATTATTATTGTTTATTATTCTTATCGATCATTGCTCCTAAAAATATCACAGGTTTTTATTATATGTCAGTAGTTAGTTTGTAACTAAGGTAAAGCATTTGTGACTGATAAGTTATCTGCTGTATTTGATAATGCATCAAGAATGCCGTCGACCACGCCCAAATGCCCCAAATGCCGGGTCATAACATTAGTTACTATATGGACCGTCAGCCCACTCCAGACCACTACGCCTCCTCTCAATTATATTTTTCCATTCATTTGGATAGATAGTTTTAATCGCGACTGGTTGCTTAACATTAACTAGCTTCTCACCGTTTACGGGGAATTTAATCGTGTTGTCGACATCATAAAAACATTGATACGCTGCTTTACAAATAATATTACTCGAAAATTTATCCGCATATAATTTACGGTCGTCTTTATTAAAATGTGTTTTAAAAGACAGAGGGGCTTCACAAGATTTCCCTTCAGGTATAATTTTCACTTTATGATTTTCCAACAGATTAGTTTCATCTTGATCCCCTTCAAAATAACACGTCTCCCAGAGATCCTTTACCACAACACTTTTTGTATCACACAGGTTTTTTGAGCACCGACTATCCCTATTCGCGTAATCAAGCTCAAATTCAAAATCGATATTTAGGTTTGTTACACCCATCTTGCGAATAGAATTAATCGAGTTTCTATTTTTTGTGATTATATAACTGGCTTCTGGTAATTCAGAGCAAGATCCATAAGTATCAGACTCTTCAATTCTTACTAGCATCGCATCAGGTGTTCGTTTGACGACTGAAATGACAATATCGTCCATGAGCTTATCGTCCCAAGGGTTATTTTCATCCACAAATCGATAAATACTGGTTCTTTTCCATCGATTTGCTTTCGTAAGGTCCCATGTTTCAAAAGGTGGGCTTATCATACCAATCAACGCGTCCTGTTTTCTGTCGTACCCCGAATCTCCAGGCTTTCTTAATTCATCTTCTCGATTGCTAGAAAGCCACAGCCTATTACCCGTTCTTCTTAGGTCAATCACCAACCCATAAGGGTGTTTCCCTTCTTCACTGGGACTATCGACCGACAATGGTCGAATGGAAACCCAATGCTCACCAAATATATAGTTATCTTCATCAGCATAGGTCCATTGAAGCTGCTTCACTTGGTTTTCTTCAAGCCAACCAAGCCAGTGTAGATGTGGGATATTAAAACCTGCCTTATAACCTCCCATTTGACTTATACCAATACGAATTCTCTTGCAGCTATCTCCGTCATGATAATTATCGTGCGCAAGCCCCCAAGTATGACCTGCCTCATGCCTTAGACAATATCTATTCATTCCCACACCACCACAATTTGCTTGGCTTCGGCTAGGTGCATTAGAGCCATGGAATGCACCTTTAAAAACATTTAGATCACAAGAACCTGTAGATCGACCGTTTTTAGCGTGACCTATGAGCACTGACTTACTCTTAGTGGCATTGCTCGGCATCACTGCTTGAGGGAAAGTTCGAACCGTATCATAAGCAAACTTACCCCTCGACCACTTGACCATATCCTTTGCCAAGTTGCCTAAGTGGCGCTGATATTTGGCTTGATTCACGGTACCGCGACCGTCCGGGTATCGTACAGAGTGGCCGCATAGTTTTTTATTGATCCCTGTAGTATGTTTAATATTGTTAAATTCATCCGCGTAATTATCCACAGTCGACATGTACTCAGCGCCAATATTTCTGGACAACAAAAATATCGCTAGAGTTAGAAACAGGTACGATTTTTTTCTGAAAGTAGTTATCATTTTTAATCTACCTCTCATATTCATCATTGCTACTAGTAAACCCACCTTAGAGTATCGTTTTTTCGCACACAAGGTCAGGAGCGGTCAACCGCTACGTCCGATGCGGCCAATCAGTGGGGGGGGATTTCAATGCGAGATTTCATATGGATGAGCATGAGAGGGAATACTGCTCTAAGACTGGAATATAATACCCAAGGATTTTCACCTTTACATTTATTAACGATTAGAAATATAGCGCGCTGTAGCGCATCGAAAGTGCTTTATATTCTCTAGTTGGACGAAGCTGTATCAGCCTTCGTACGCATGCCCACATTCTTTAACATTGGTATTTAGTAGATGGCATATTGAAAACTTGTTGCCAATTAGATCCCTGAAATATGCGCAATAGTGTTGCCCATCATACCTTTCACCAGGCTCTCCATTAAAGGGCTTTGATATTGCTTTTTCTGTTTCTTGACCTGGATATCCATAGACTAGGTGAAGAGATACTTTTTCCCTGCATCATGTACAAAAAACTCGTACACTCATTTTCAGTTTTTTACTAAAGGCTATTACTATAGCAAACTGGCACCATTAGACCAGCTTAAAAAGCTGATCCAATATTCCAACTCCCCCCCCGCCTCAAGCCACATTTGACTCAAATAATGGCCGGGACAAATGATCCCAATCTATATCTGCATCATGGTCAAAATTCTCATAACTCAGCAAGCCCAGCGCTTCAAATTTTGAACGCACATTGTCAGTCAGCAACCCAATGCGTTTTAAGTTCGGCATAATACGGCTAAATAAGAGATTTCTAAATTCACTCAGCACTGTACTTTCCAATACACAATCCCTTGCGTCAACTGGGTCCCAGCCAAACGCCACAAACACCTCCTCACTGATCAACCGATCTCGCATTACAACACAGGCCTCAAACGCAAACAGGGCCCGATCTTCTCGCTCTTGATCCGTCAAACATTTGCAATATTCCTCCAAATAATTAACGCCAAAAGTAACATGCCTGGCCTCATCCCTAATCACCAATCGCAACAATTCTGACAAAACAGGTATTCGTGTAGTTGCTCGCGCACCTCTGAAGGCCGCCAACGCCAACCCCTCCAAAATAATCTGCATACCGATAAATTTCAGATCCCAACGTGGATCGGTAAGAATCTTATCAAGCAGCGATTTAAGTTTATTGTTAACCGGATACATAAAACCAATCTGAGTTTGAATAAATTTATTAAACACCTCCACATGACGTGCCTCATCAAACGTTTGAGAGGCTGCATACAGTTTAGCGTCATAGGTCGGGGCACAACTCACCAGCTGCGAAGCAACCAAAAGAGCTCCTTGTTCACCATGTAGAAATTGACTCATATTCGACGCCATATAATGCCAATCGAACTCAACTTTCCTTTCCTCAGATAATGCCTCAAAGGGAGCATAACCTTTGAACATGTTAAAGCTCTGATCAGTGCAATATTCATCCTTATTGATAATTTGCGACCAATCCAAATCCATTTCCACATTCCAATTAAGCGTTTTTCCTAATTCGTAGAGCTTACGAATTCGTCCATCTGCGCTCAGGTAATCCCAATTATAGGAGCCCGTTAACGGCGTATGAAAAATTTCTCGAATAGACTCTACATGCTGAGGCTGCATATTCGCAGCAACATCATCTGCATCAGGAAAGTAACGTAATGCTCTCGGTGGCTCAGTAACAAGTTTTGTAGCCATGCTCTTACTTATATTCTCACCCATGTTCTTACCCATGCCGTTCTCCTATCAAGTTGCGCTCCATTAACTATACTTAAGGAATCAAACAAAGGCATAATCACAACATTTGTGAGTTTTTCTCATAAGTAGATAACGCAAAGGCAGGGGTAATGATGGATGCCATGACGATTTATACCACTGCAGTGAAGACAGCAAACTTCTCCTTAGCTGCACAACAACTTAACCTCAGCCCCTCTGCTGTTAGCAAACAAATTAGCCAGTTAGAAAAAACGCTTGGCGTGAGGCTGCTCAACCGTACAACTCGCTCTATCAGTCCTACAGAGGCTGGCACACTGTATTTCAATCGCTGCATGTTAATCCTTGAAGCCATCCAAGAAACCAACGCCATGGTAAAAGACTTAGAGTCTTCTGTGGGAGGCACATTGCGTATTTGGGTACCCTCCGTTTTTGGCCGCTCACTACTTTCTAGGGTTGCTGCTGATTTTTGCCGAGAGTTCCCAAATATTGATATAGAACTGTTTCTAAGTGATGCACCCATGGATCTAACCGGTAGTGGTTTTGATATCGGCATTTACCTAGGGGAACTCCCTGACTCCCGGTTAGTCGCTAAAACCATTGGGCCCCTCAGCCTGGTTTTATGTGCATCGCCTGAATACATTGAACAACACAGCCACCCCCATTCAATCAACGCGTTAGCAGATCACAACATGATAATCGTCACCGGTAATGAGTCCATAGATATCCGCAAAGTCAAACGGCTAGCGGAATCAGCAAAGCTACATGAGCGATCGGCAAAGCTCATCACCAATGATTTAGATTTGGCTTATCATGGCGCCCATGCTGGATTAGGTATTGCTGCGCTACCCTACTATTTAATTCAACGTTCACTGAAAAAAGGAACATTAGTACACCTACTCAAAGATTTTGAAACACCTGGAGCATTAGTACATATGGTGTTCCCTAAATCCCGCTACATGCCGCAAAAAACCCGACAATTCATTGATTTCTTATCTCTATATTTCATTGATCTAGCCGAGCAACTTCGTCAGTCCATTAAAACAGAAAAACAAAAAAAACCTTAAGGTTTTTTATTTCTGGCCGATACAGGTAGTTAGAAAGTAATTTCTAACTCAACCTCAAAGACACACCCTACCTTTTCTCGTTTATTGAAAAGAGGCTATTGTGTGTCAAAAATATGGAATTCACCATGAAAGTAGCCTCATCCCAGCTCAACTTTTCTGGTGGACACACCCTGCGAATTCGACAGGAACAACATGCGCTTTTGCAGACGTCCACAAGCAACACATCAACGGAGCCACCTCTTAACGGCTCTACCCCTTCAGCTACGCAAATAACGCGGACACAACAACTTGCAGCCCGCGAACAGGTGACACTAAATAGCCAACAACGCTACCAAGTTAATAGTCAATCTTATGTTACCAATCCCAACAATGACGACGAGGATGCAGTCTTTACCAGTGAAAAGATCATAGAGCGCACCTTAAGAAAAGCGTTTACACAAAACATCCGAATGGATCTATCTCAAATTACGGTGCTAGAACCCGCACCAGATATTCAAGCAGGAAATGCAATTCAGGCAGAAGTCACCATTGGCCAACAAAGCATTTATGAAGAAGAGGAACACACTAATTTCAGCATATCAGGCAACGTTACAATGGCGGATGGTAAATCAGTAGAATTCACCCTATCGGCTCAATTAGATCGTAATTTTTCAATTCAAAAAGACGCTAGAATATTCTCGCAAAATACGCAAAAAACTGACCCTTTGGCAATTAATCTCGACGGAGGAATTGTTACTCTAAGAGATACCTCTTTTCAATTTGATCTTGATGCCGACGGTACCAAAGAAGATATTTCATTTGTATCACAAGGAAATGGTTTTATTGTCTTTGACAAGAACAATGACGGTAAAATTAATGATGGCAATGAAATGTTTGGAACCCAATCGGGTAATGGGTTCCAAGACTTGAGCCAATACGATGATGATGACAATGGCGTCATTGATGAAAATGATGATATCTACGAACAACTTAACATCTGGACACAAGACGGTGCTGGCAACGACCACCTTATGTCCCTCAAAGAAGCGGGGGTTGGGGTTATCGGGTTGGAGCACAACAACTCCAGATTCGAACTCAAAGATGATTACAATAATTCACTAGGTAGCATTCAGCGATCTGGCTATTTTTTAATGGATAGTGGTGAAGCAGGCTTTGTACAACAAGTAGATTTATCCCAACGAAACCTGGAAACTGAAGAAAAAATAAAGGCCCAGTTTGAACCCGACATGACAAACTTCGAACTTTCAGAATTGAATTTAGGTCTTGAAAACCTTCCAGGACGAAGAGATACAGGCCAAACAAAGCCCATGCTTACGTTAGAACAAGCCACCATTCTTACGAAACAAACCAATGATGAGTTACTGGAAAAATACGATGAAGTATCCTCTGTGGAACAATCAGAAGAAACCAAAAGTTTACTGGAACAACTGGTGGAAAAACTAGAACAATATGGTGCAGAACAAAAAGACAAGCAAGACAAACAAAAAGACATGTAATATTTATGCAGCTCACCCAAAAAACATGAATGATAACAAAAAAAACATATCACTAAAAACATCTATTCGTTGTTATCGTTCATGCAACCCGGTTCAAAGTAGCTTAACAGGCATGTATTTACCAACGTATAGCAAAACAACTTAGCGCAACATTTGCTTTGGCGTTCTGCCTGTCCACCGTTTAAACGCCCGAGTAAATGCACTTTGATTCCCGAATCCAAGCAAGTCTGACACCTGCTTAATACTTTTATCTGCATTATTTAGCCACTGTTCAGCTTTTTCTTGACGATATGCATCAAGTACTTTTTGATAAGAAGTTGACTCAGAGGTTAATAGTCGCTGCAACTTTCTCTCGCTCATATGCATTCTTTCTGCCACTTTTTCTAGCACAGGCTCCTCTGGCAAGACAGCTTCGATATGAGACCGTACAATATCTGTCGTCGAGGAAAGGTGATTTTTCTGTAAATACTCTTCCATCACCTTTTCATTAGCTTCGAGCAACATTGCGTTGTAGGTGGGCACTAGTGCTGGAATCACTGATGGGTGAATTGAGAAGCAATTCGCATGACTATTAAAGGTTACTGGTATCTCAAAAAACTCGTCAAACCGTTTTCTATCAGACGGTTCTGGGCGAACCATTTCAACCGCTAACAAAGGCATTCGAGTATGCATATAATGACGCGTAATATGTATTAATGATGCCATAAAAGCATCAATCGCCTCATAAGAAACATCAGGACTATCATCTCGAACGTTAAAATATAAACATACTTTATTCTCCTCCATATTCAACTTCAGGTTTGCAATATCACTCACCAAACGCGCATTTCGAATCACTCGTTGAATTGCTTCAGTAAAATTCTTTGACGCCATCGCTGCATAGCCAAGCGCATGAAACGTTGTTGGGGATACCGATTCAGCCACCCGTAAACCAAAAGCATCATCACCTGTTAGGACGACAGATGAACGCCAAAGCTTCGTCATTACAACTACCGGTATACGATAATTAGCATCAATTAGACGTGACTGGTCAATGGCATGATCTGCAAACAATGCATCTACCGCTGTTTTTTTACACGCATAGGAATTCAGAGCTCTCTCTATCGCTGCAGCCCATGTTGCTATTGTGCTAGATGCCCTGCCTTGAGGTTGATCGCTGCCTGTCACTTTCACACTCTTGTCACGCCCATGTTATAACCTTGTTACGACCTTGCTACATTCTAACTACTTCAAAAACCAAACAATCTACACATTAACAGCAATTGTCGTAAATTGGTAAAAACATGACAGCTTTCGGAGACAACCCAACCCATCCTACGCGTAACCTATTGGTGAAGCTGATGAATACCATTACCCATAAAAGGACAATTCAACATGGTCACCGATCACATGGCTATAACAAAAACAATATCCCATCGACAATCAGGACCGTCTATATTTCGCACATTGGTTGCAGCGGCAGCTTTGTCTTTATCTTCAACACTACTAGTCTCCTTTAGTGCCCAGGCAGATACTGATCCAAGCAACCCTGACGGCAACGAACCACCCCATAATACCTTTCTATCAGATTCTGCATGGCCTATGAGTCATAGGACCTCATATGTTCAAGGCTCATCCCCTTTCCCTGGCCCAACGTCTGCAGAGTCTTTAAGCAACGCTTCTTATAAGGCAACCAACCTCCTCAACATCACGTTAGCAATGTCTGCACCTTATGCCAACGGCGATCTCGTTGCCTGGGGCTCTGGAGCAACCGATGTTTACAAAATCAGTGTTGATAGCGATAAGACTCGCGTTATCGATAAGATGAAAAAAACAGAAACACCCAACATCGCTAATGGAACAACTGGGGCTTACACCGTTCTTGATAAAGACAATGTTTTTTATGTGCCGGGGCAAGGTAATCTATATGCATATACAGACAGTATTCAAGGTGACTCAACCTCGGATATCACATTACTTCGCACATTAGAAATCCCCGCAAACATATTACGTGGAAGCAATTCTGAAGACCCTATTGTTGGTATTAACATGATGTACGACGGCTACCTATCCATTGCGACAAAGCGGGGAACCATCGCGATCATCTCCAGGGATTTTAGTGAATTCCACTATCTACAACTGGGTGATAATGAGTTAGGAGAAGAGGTTTCCAACTCATTTGCAATCGATGAAGATGGGGGTATTTATGTTGTTACTAGCGAGCAGATGTATCGAGTGCAATGGACGGGTGAAAAGCTCTCATTAGATGAAGCTGACGGCGCGTGGCAATCAGCATACGAAAATGGGGGGGACATTCAGGTTCCTGGACGATTGGGTAGTGGCTCTGGGTCAACCCCTTCATTGATGGGGGTGGGCGATCAGGATAAATTTGTAGTTATCACTGATGGTCAAATAGTTACCAACCTTGTGTTATTTTGGCGTGATGAGATCCCTGCTGACTGGCAGCCTATAGCACCCGGGAAAAGTCGTCGTATTGCTGCTGAAGTACCGGTTAATTACGGTGATGACTCTCGTGAGCTAGCTATGTCGGAGCAGTCAGTTTTAGTTCGTGGTTACGGAGCTGTTGTCGTAAGCAATGATTACGGTTCAGATATAGCCCAGTCTTCAAACCCAACGCTTTCAAATCTTATCAATGCTTTTGTCGTATTCTTTAGCAATAAGCCTAAATATGCCCCTTATGGTGTTGAAAAGTTCGAATGGAACCCTGATACACGCACTCTGGATGTGGCCTGGGTTAATAATGATATAAGTTGCCCCAACGGCATTCCGACGATGAGTGCTGCGACCAATTTGTTCTATTGTGTGGGTCAGCGTGATAGTCGCTGGAATGTTGAAGCATTGAATTGGGATGATGGTTCTTCCGCATTTTTTAAGCCTATGTCGAAGTGGTTTTACTACAATAGCTTCTATGCAGCCACCCAGATTGGGCCATTTGGCGGAATTTGGACAGGGACAATTACAGGCGTAGCCAAAGTTACACCTTAATCATTATTGATTCTTTTGGCGTTAGGAATTAACGTAGCGTTAACTACGTTAATTCCTAACCAAGGATCTCTATGGATAATAATCACCAGGAACGGTCTCAGTTTTATCTGCTTAAACAACCACGATTTGCCCCATTATTTTGGACACAGTTTCTGGGGGCATTTAACGATAACGTATTTAAGAGCTCCCTGTTAATTCTCATCGCTTTTAGTGCGAGCTACCAAGTTTCCATGGAGATTAACGCCCTTAACAACATTGCAGCGATGCTATTTATCCTCCCTTATTTTCTCTTTTCTGCCCTTGCCGGTGAAATCGCGGAAAAGTATGAAAAGTCATTTTTAATTCGCAGGATTAAGCTGTTTGAAATTGCCATCATGGCCTGTGCGGGGGTGGCGTTCTATTTCAGCCACGTTGCTGGCTTATTATTACTACTATTTTGTGCTGGCGCACAGTCAACTTTTTTTGCTCCCATTAAGTACAGCATTATGCCGCAACACCTCCATTCTGATGAGCTAGTGGGTGGTAATGCACTGGTTGAGTCCGGTACCTTTCTTGCCATATTGTTGGGCACTATTTTGGGTGGAGTCCTGACTAAAATCGATAATGGTACAATGTGGATTTCTCTATGCATACTAATTGTGGCTTTTATAGGTTGGCTTTCTAGTCGAAAAATACCCATTGCTGAAGCAGCTTGCCCTGACATTACGATAAAATTCAACCCTTTCACCGAAACACTAAAAACCCTCAAGATAGGCCGCGAGACACATTCCGTTTATCTCGCCAGCTTGGCTATTTCTTGGTTTTGGTTCTTAGGGGGATCCTACTTAACACAGCTGCCCAATTATACCAAAGTCGTGCTGAACGGTGATCAAACCATTGTTACCTTGTTGCTAGCATTATTTTCTATCGGTATTGCAATAGGCTCTCTACTCTGTGAACGCTTATCCGGCCATAAGATTGAGCTAGGTTTAGTACCTCTAGGATCCATTGGTTTAACTGTTTTTGGTGTTGATTTGTTTTTTGCCCATTCGGCGAGTGAAACTACCATTGGCTTTATCGCGTTTATTAGCATTCCCGCAAACATTCGTGTTCTTGTTGATTTTGTGATGATAGGTGTTTCAGGAGGGCTTTATATTGTCCCCTTGTACGCGATGGTTCAAGAACGATCAGACCCAAAAAAACGCTCACGCACCATTGCAGCATTAAACATTTTAAATGCGGCGTTTATGGTGACGTCTGCCATTTTCGCGATGTTGTTTTTATCGGTAATGGAGCTCTCTATTCCCCAGTTCTTTATGGTTATCGCTATCATGAATGCAGTTGTTGCTTGGTATATCTACCGAACAATCCCTGAGTTCCTTATGCGGTTTATTATTTGGATGATTACTCACACTATGTACCGTGTTAAACATACGGATTTACATAACATTCCTGATGAGGGTGCTGCGGTCATAGTCTGTAATCATGTAAGTTATATGGATGCAATGATCATTGCTGGCGCCTGCCATCGGCCTATTCGTTTTGTAATGTTTAAACCAATTTACAACATGCCTGTATTGAATTTTGTATTTAGAACGGCAAA
Source organism: uncultured Gammaproteobacteria bacterium (assembly GCA_913063125.1). Lineage (GTDB taxonomy): Bacteria > Pseudomonadota > Gammaproteobacteria > Pseudomonadales > Ketobacteraceae > 42-54-T18. The sequence continues at coordinate 81,361 of CAJXZM010000003.1, forward strand.
AGCAATCCCCATTCATTCTAAATCTGTTGACCCAGAAACGTATGAAACGGCGTTTAGTAAAATATCGGAAGAACTCAATAACGAAGAAGTAATTTGCATCTTTCCCGAAGGGAAACTAACCACTAACGGTGATATCGATACCTTTAAAAATGGTATTGAAAAAATATTACAAAGAAACCCCGTACCGGTAGTCCCCATGGCACTAAAAGGTTTATGGGGCAGTTTCTTTAGTCACAAAGATGGAAATGCACTCACCCGTCGGCCCCGTCGGTTCTGGTCGAAAGTGGAACTTGCCGCAACACCAGCTATAGCGCCAGGTGATGCAACGGCAGAAACACTAGAACAGGAAGTCAAGTCACTACGAGGTACCGCTTGTTAATCACAATATGCTCTATTTACACCAGGTGCTCTATTACGAGCACTTGGCCAACACCGATTGTAACGGTGAAGCCAATAAACGTGACTGTGTGGGGTTATTGTTGTAATAATCAATGAGCGGCTTAGTGTATTCTGCTGAATAATGGTGGTAATACCCCACCACATCAGCAATCAGCAATTTACCCGTCCCGATATCCATGAACATTTGCTGGTTAAATTCCACATTGGCTCGAATATCGATATGCTCAAGCAATTCTCGCATAACTTGTTTTCTCATTACCTTAGAGCTGTTTGCCATCAAAGCTACAATGGAAGAGCCATTTTGGTACAAAACTAAGTCTTGAAGTTCCATGTGTAATGTTGTCAAACGATCCAAACGTTCTTCCGTTAGCTCGCCTTCATCTAGAATATTCAATTCTTTCTGAAGAATATCCCTAAGGGTCACAGCCATTGTGGCATCAAAACTTCCCTTTACTAGTTCATACATCATGCCAGGAATGATGCCGTTAAAGGCCTCCAGCCCTTCCCTCTTTATTTTGGTGCCAAGTTCTAGCTGAGGTATATCAAATATTGCAGCTAAAAAATCCAGCCCTGCACACTTTTGATAATCCATAACAGTAATACCCGACCCCCTTACAGATTGCACCAACCGCATTCGATTAAGCGTTCGTAAAGCCATGCGCAGAGATGTTCTGTCCACGCCCAGCTTTTCTGCAAATCCTCGTTCAGCAGGTAATCGATGTCCAGACTTAAATTCGCCAATAAAAATACGGGCAATTAATTCGTCTGCGATGAGGTCTGGGAGAGTTTTTTCCATAAAAAAGGCCAAAGTTGATCTATTTTTGCCCATTAACGGGCTTATAAGTATTATATCTGGCCATTATAGCGTCAAGTAACGGGACATTCCCCCCCTATAACGACGAATATTCGCATCTTTTTTAATCACTCCGCCATAGAGTTAGTAAACCCGGCTTCCCAAAGCGCTGATTTGTCTATACTGATTTAATTACACCCCATTTGAGACGTACGCTTCAGGCCAAAAAGCTTACTGCCAACGTTCTTATTCATTACCCAAATAGCCTCATAACAATTGCCTGAATAGCATTCCAAACAACAGAGATAACACTATGGAATTCATGGAATACCTGAAAATTTTCGCTGAAAAAGATGGATCTGACCTCTATTTGTCAACAGGCGCCCCGATCAGCGCCAAATTTTTTGGTGCAATGGAAGCCATGTCACCAGAACCTCTACCCGTCGGAAAAGTTCAGGAGATAGCCAATTCATTAATGACGACAGAGCAACAAGCCGAATTTGAGGGTCGCCCAGAAATGAATTTGGCTATCTCCGAACCTGGTGTTGGCCGCTTTCGGGTGAATATTTTCAAACAACGTAACCAAGTATCGATGGTAATTCGTGCCATAAAAACAGAAATACCCCATTATAAATTATTACGTTTACCCGAAATCCTGACCAAACTCATTATGCAAAAACGGGGCTTAGTCTTATTTGTAGGAGGCACTGGCTCTGGAAAATCCACATCTTTAGCATCATTGATTGATTTCCGAAATACCAACAGTGCAGGCCATATCATTACCATTGAAGACCCTGTGGAATTTGTTCATCGACATAAAAAATCTATCGTAAATCAACGAGAAGTGGGTGTTGACACCCTCTCATATGATGATGCATTAGAGAATGCGTTACGCCAAGCACCAGACGTTATTCTTATCGGTGAAATACGCACCCAAGAGCAGATGGAGCAAGCAATCGCCTTCGCAGAAACCGGTCATTTGTGTATATCCACATTACATGCAAACAATGCCAACCAGGCCCTGGATAGAATAATTAACTTTTTCCCAGAAACACGACACAAACAACTTTTTTTAGATATGTCGTTAAATATGCGAGGTATCATCTCTCAGCGCCTGATCCCCACTTCTGACGGTAAGCGCGCTGCAGCAGTAGAAATTTTATTAGGAACACCAAGAATTTGCGACCTAATCAAGCAAGGTAAGGTTGATGAAATAAAAGAGGTTATGGAAAAGTCTCAAGCCCAAGGCATGCAAACATTTGACGGTGCATTGCTTAAGCTTTATCAAGATCAAAAAATCTCTCTCGATGAAGCATTAAAAAATGCAGACTCCAAAAATAACCTACGCCTTAAAGTTACTCTTTCTGAAAAAGGTAATGCGCCCTCCTCCCCTCCAGCAACGAAAGCTGCAACAAAACCTGGAGAAAAACCTGCCGGCGTAACTCAAGAAAAAACCGCTGCATCGGCGCCAAGCGCTCTAGACGGTCTATCACTGGAGCCCATCAAAGAAGATGAACCAAGTGAAGAGGAAATAACCAATATGTATTTTGGAAAAAAGAAAAGCTAATTTACAATAAAAACCTACCCTAAGGAACCCAATTAGAAAACACACCAAACCCATACAAATCGTAACAAAAACACACATTTGATATCTGCGTCAATGCATTGAGCAATCCCTTACTAACCCTAAAAACATCCATTAAGTTATTGATATTTCTAGGGCTTCAAGCACAATCTCGTTAGTTATTTGACGATGTGAACATTTATGCAATTTTCATCTACCGTCAAATAATTAACGCAGACATTCGCCATAGATTTTATTTCTTATTTCGCTAGCCTTTGATTAATCCCCATTGACGCGGTTCTCTAAAGAAGGCTGTTTATTATGAAGTTATACGGTTTATTGTCTGTCCCTATTTTATTAACGCTCCTCTGTAGCTCCAGCACCTCAGCAAACGCCCTTTCAGATCTTTTAATTACAGAACAGTGGGCCATTAAAAACACACCTCGCTTGTCCCCGCAAGATAACACAACACCGATTGGCACCTGTCAAAACAAGCCCGACATTAGCAATGATCAATATACCTGTTCTCAATATATCCCCCCAGGAATTGATTCCATTGATATAAACGCCGAAGCTGGCTGGCAAGAATTTTCTACGCTGCCAATAACACAACAAGAAGTTGTTGTTGGCCTTATTGATACAGGTATCGATTATCTGCACCCTGACTTAAAAAACCGGATCTGGCTTAACCCAGGAGAAGCACTCAACGTCGACCATAACAATAACGGCATTGATGATGGTTGTGAAAATAACACCGACAGTGATAACAATGGTTACATCGATGACTGCCATGGCATCAATACATTGGTAGAGAAAACAATTAATGGTATAGGCAACCCTCTCGCAGGAAACCCTATTGATAGTGCCATCGGTCACGGTACAAATATGGCAGGCGTAATTTTAGCAACCGGCGACAACGGTATAGCCTCAGGCTCACAATTTCATGGCGGAGTAATTGGCGTAGCAGGACTGGCGAGCAACGTAAAAGTTGCTACCTGTGCGGCGGCAGAAATGAAAAATGATGTTTACCTTACCATTCCAGGAGGCCAAGGCCTTTATGGTACACCCGAAAGTGTCACCGCTTGCTTGGATTACTTTTCTGATTTAAAAGAACAGGGAATTAACATAGCGGTTATTAATGGTTCTGGTGGGGCATCGGCCTTCAATAACCTAATTATTACCCGGGGAGCAATACGACAAAAATACTGGCTCAACACTCCTGAGGTTCAAGCCGCTTTAGTACGTCTAAATACGTTAAATATTCCCGTCGTTAGTGCCGCCGGAAATAATGGTTGGAGCATTGACCACGATGAAGAGACCATGTATTTTCCCGCCTCATTTGAATTGGATAATATCATCAGTGTAGCCGCAATTAATAACCAAGGTTCCCTTTGGAGTAACTCAAGTTTTGGACGCTGGACAGTTGATATTGCAGCTCCCGGAGAAAACATATTAAGCACTAGCCCAAGAGTTGAGATTACCGGATCAGAAAGCTCCGCAGACTATATTGTGTCCAGTGGCACCTCACAAGCAACCGCATTTGTTACCGGAGTGATCGCTTTATTAAAAGCTAACACTAACACGGCTGCACTAAGCCCTATTCAAATCAAACGACTATTATTATCCAGCGGTAAACCCCTTGATGCACTGAAGCAGACAACCCGCTCAGGACAACTAATACAACTTACGGGAGACCAAGGGAAAGGCGTACTTAATTGCAACAACCAACAGTTCGAACGCCGCCATCAACCACAACAAAATAACATTTTCCGAATCCCAGGAGATACACTTTATCTAGAGGTACATAAATACCAGTGCGCAGAACCCAACCCTGAAAATAGCATTACCATCACGGTTTCCCCAACCAGTGAGCAAGTCACCCTTTATGATACAGGGTTATCTCCAGACAAAACCGCGGGGGATGGTGTTTATAGCGGTAATTGGACATTACCTAACGAGATTCTTGATTATCAGCTCAACATGGGTGTAGACAGCGTTACACAAACCGTTGACTATATTGACGTTAATGCAAAAATCCTTGTTGATAACGCCACCGCTGAAACCAAGCGTACTGGTTGGTGGTGGCCTAGCATCTACCGCAGTGGATATTTTGCTCATAATTATCGCTACGCAGCCCCAAGTACCAGCACAGAAAGAACCTTCTCTTGGGAACCCAATGTTCCCGTTGCCGGTTACTATAACGTATACACGGCAAATCCAGCTCACAGCAATTTTGCAACAAATGCTCAATTTATTGTGTCTCATCAATCTCCAACGAGTAACACAACTATTACGTCCACTCAAAGTATTGATCAAAGCCAAGGGTCAGGTCAGTGGAAACTAATAGGTCGTTACTGGTTTAACCAAGGTGAACAGACGGTAATGCTATCCAATCTCAATGCCGACGGCACCCTCATCGCTGATGTGGTGAAATTTGTATTCAGCAGCAGTACAGAATAGAATTCTAAAGTGCATTATTTACCGCGCTAGTAGAGCCCTAACCTCTAATGTGAGATTAGGGTTGAATAAGTATGTAAAAAGCGTAGTCAGTCTGGGATAATGTCGATATTCATTTAAGGAGTTCAACATGGATTATGAACCGCTTTACTGGCATTGGGTTATTTTTGGCTTTCTATTGATGCTGAGTGAGATCTTTCTCATCTCATTTTTTGTTCTCTGGTTTGGTGCTGCCGCTCTAGCAGTCGGCGGCATCCTGTATTTTTTCCCCGAACTATCGTTAACCTGGCAAATCTTTCTGTGGACAGCGCTATCAACGTTACTTGCACTTGGATGGTTTCAATTTTTAAAACCCCTGGCTATTGATAAAACCAAAGCGGGGCTCTCAAGGGAAGCTATTATTGGACAAATAGGGCAAGTTCTATCACCACCCCACGACGATATCAAAGGAAAATTACGCTTTCCTGCACCCATTTTGGGCGCAGATGAATGGCTTATTATTTCTCAAGACCCCCTATCAATTGGTGATAGGGTGAAAGTTATTGACCTTTCTGGGAACAGCTTAATTGTCGCCAAAGCGTAGACCCTAACTAGATCTAGCCTGAATACAGACATAAACTCGCACAGTTTAGAAAAACGCACGTTAAAACACCATAATTACCAAGGAGCAACATTATGACCGCAGGTTTAATCATCGTTATTGGCCTATTTGTTTTTGTTATGTTAACTATCGCAAAGGGTGTTCGACTCGTCCCTCAAGGGAATAAGTGGGTGGTCCAACGTCTAGGAAAATACAGTTCAACACTACCACCAGGGTTAAATATCCTCATCCCTTTTGTTGACAACGTTGCATACAAGATCACCACAAAGGACATTGTATTAGACATTCCATCACAGGAAGTTATTACCAAAGATAACGCCGTTCTAATGACAAATGCAGTTGCCTATATCAACATCGTTTCACCAGAAAAGGCGGTTTATGGTGTTGAAAGTTACATCATTGCCATCCAAACATTGGTTCAAACATCACTTCGTTCTATCTTAGGCGAGATGACCCTGGATGACGCCCTTTCTTCAAGAGAACATATTAAAGCTAAACTAAAAGCGGCTATTTCTGATGATATTGCAGACTGGGGTATTATCCTCAAAACCGTTGAAATCCAAGATATCAACCCTTCAATGACGATGCAGCAGGCGATGGAAGAACAAGCTGCCGCAGAACGTCAACGCCGCGCTACCGTTACCCGTGCAGACGGCGATAAGCAGGCAACCATTCTTGAAGCCGAAGGTCGTCTGGAGGCATCGAAGCGAGACGCTGAAGCTCAAGTAGTATTAGCAAAAGCAAGCCAACGAGCCATCGAGCTTGTGACCGAAGCTATCGGGGATAAAGAAATGCCCATCGTGTATTTGCTGGGAGAAAAGTACATCAGTGCGTTACAAAACCTTTCCGCGTCTGACAACGCAAAATCTGTTGTTTTCCCTGCCGATATTCCAGGAGCGATCAAAGGCCTCATGGGCGGAAAATAACCTAAGTGATTCCCCCCTCGGAAGCGAACCTGAGGGGGCTACCTACTCGCTCTTACCATAAGGCGCTAACAAAGTAGACATTAGCGCTGGATTACTCCTCACCGCAGCAATACCTTCCCAAATCTCCGCACGCTCAGTATCCGTTAATGCCGCTTTCTTTGAGAATGCCATAAAATAGGATTTTGACTTAATAGGCGCTGATGATATATGCAACGCAATAGACTTATCCTTTGCAACCAACATTGCAATGTCCTTTGTCGTCACAATAGAACCCGTTCTATTATTTACTAAATATCGTAAACTGTTATAAATCCCTTTTGTTGAGGTTTTTACAAACAACCCTTTCTTCGAAAGGTCATCCGCTATGGAATAACCCAAAGGAACCCGAACCGGCTCAGGTATTTTGGAAAAATCCCCATCAAAATCAAATGCATTACTCTTCAATGTTAATATCGTATATTCAACCTGAGAGAGACGCTGCTTTGAAAAACCACCTAAAGCTGCACCTTCAGGATAATACAAATATTCAGCTCTACCCTGCTTAAATGATGCACTTATCACCGCGTCATACTTCCCTTTTTTTGCAGAAAATAAACAACGTTTCCAAGGTAGTGGCTCTATAACGACTTTTTTTCCTAATTTCGTCAAAGCATTTGTCACAATATCTACGTGTAAACCCTTTGATACTCCATTTTCATCAAAAGTATAAGGGAACCAGTAGTTCGCATCAGAACATATAGATATCGTTTTATCCTCAATGTTATTTGCACTTGCCATCCCGCTATAGGTAGAGAGCATTAATACTGATAACAAGATAATTCGCCACAACAAGCAACCGGCTGTCATACATGTCAAGATGTGGTTGTTCATTATGTTTCCCTACTCCAATAACGTACAACAACCAGTATGGCAGTAGATATGACTATATTCCAACCCCTCCCTTTATTTGCCCGGTGCTCGCTCAAACTTTAGTCACTACAGACAACGATACGCCGCATCAATCAAACGTTGCGACCGAGGGTCCATCAACAGATAAGAACCCATACGATTCATAACATACCCGTAAGACAAGCCAGTATCAGGGTCTGCAAATGCAAAGGAACCTCCCGCACCATTGTGACCAAAACTTCTTTTCCCAGGACCAAATCGCCCTGCCTCAGCCTTTTGATTCAACATAAACCCCATACTAAAACGCGTATCCATTTTCAATACGTAGTCATGACCAAAAGATGACTCCTCAGTGGCATACATCAGTGTGTCAGCAGAGACCAAAGGCTTTTCTAGAGCCTCCCCTCCAAACGTTAACCCACCGTAAAGTTTCGCTAACGCCAATGCCGTACAGTGAGCATTGGCCGCAGGTAACTCTCCTGAACGCCATTGCTTGGAATTCACTCCGGTTGCAATAGTTGTAGGGTTTAACATGGCACTACTGGAAACACCCAATGGGTTCTTCACACATGCACTGATCAAACGCCAGGTATCCGCCGCCTCAGGGATACCTACCGGTAAAATAATCGGGGCGATACGAGACTGTTCCTTCTTATCCATCCCAATGTGTAGATCAATACCCAATGGCTGTGCAATCTCACCTGCCACAAATTGCCCTACCGTTTTTCCAGTAATGTTTTTTATTACCTCCCCCATAATCCAACCATAACTCAAGGCATGATAACCATGCTTTGAACCTGGTTCCCACCATGGTTGTTGGGCAGCCAACGCGTTCGACATGGTTTTCCAGTTATACAGTGACCGGCCTAACAGACGCCGTCTCACCCCTGTCACCGCAGCCTTATGATTCAGCACCCATTTTACCGGAATATCTTCTTTTCCCTTTTGAGCAAAAGCAGGCCAATATTGGGCAACGGGTGCATCTAAATCCAACAGCCCCTGATCAACTAACATCAGCGCACAAATTGCAGTCACCCCCTTCGTCCCTGAAAATATATTCACCAGTGTGTCTTCCTTCCAGCGCTGAAGCCGTGTCCAGGACGTATGCCCAGCCCACAAGTTAACCACCGGTTCTCCGTGCATACACAATGAAACACTAGCCCCCACCTCCCCGCTATCAATAAAGTTATCCATAAACAGTCGTCGTACCTCTGAAAACTGAGGGTGACAATATCCATGTATCGCAGGGTTAGAAGCCATAATTTACTCACTTAATGATGAAATACCCCATCATGCAGCAGATAAACACTTAGTACAAACCTTTGGGAGGAAGGCTAATCAACGGTATAATAACGCCTCTTGTCAGTAGATTAAGCAAAGCAATGTTACGCTCAAACGACAGACCTTACTTTTAATACGTATTTTGGAGTCATTATGACAATTTGGGTTGACGCAGATGCCTGCCCCAATGTGATCAAAGAAATTTTGTTTCGCGCCGCTATTCGCGTGGAGATACCGCTTATATTGGTTGCCAATCATGCGCTACGCATCACCCCCTCGCCCTGGATCAAAATGATTCAAGTGCCGGCAGGTTTCGATGTGGCTGATAACTACATTGTGGAACATGTCGAAGTCGATGACCTTGTCATCACCTCTGACATTCCTTTAGCGGCAGAGTTAGTTGAAAAAAAAGCTCAGGTTATTACCTCTCGCGGGGAGGCCTATACACCGCAAAATATTCGAGAACGACTAAACATGCGTGATTTTATGGAAACAATGCGCGCATCAGGCGAAGTTACCGGCGGCCCGCCCACGTTAGGATCAAGGGACAAACAGGAATTTGCCAATGCATTAGATCGCTACTTGTCATCACAAAAGCAGGCTTAGCAGAAAAACAAATAACAAAAAAGGCGCCTCCATTAAGAGAACGCCTTTTTATTAACACGGTAAAGGATACATCACAATAGTATCAATAACGGTTATATATCAACGTGGAGCCATTCGAATCGCACCATCTAAACGTACAACTTCACCGTTCATAAAGCCATTTTCCACCATACTACACACCATTTGCGCATATTCATTTGGATTACCTAAACGCTTGGGAAATTGCGTTGCATCGATAAGTGGCTTCGTTACATTATCAGGTAAAGATCTCAACAAAGGTGTACCAAATATACCAGGGGCAATCGTATTTATACGAATACCATAGCTTGCAAGGTCTCTTGCAACAGGTAGCGTCATTCCCACGATACCTCCTTTTGAAGCACTATAAGCAACCTGTCCAAGCTGCCCATCAAATGCTGCAACGGATGCGGTATTAATGATAACGCCTTTCTCTCCATCCTCTGTTACCGCTTCGTTTTCAGCCATCACTTCTGCAGCTAGGCGCAGCACATTAAAAGTACCAATGAGGTTAACATTAATAACTGTATTAAATAGCTCCAAACTATGAGGGCCTTTTTTGCTCATTGTTTTACTTGCCGGGCCAATACCCGCACAATTAACACAAACATGGATAGCACCAAAAGAGGCAACAACCTCGGCAATTCCTTTTTTTACAGACTCTTCATCAGCAACATTCACCTTCATAAAGCGGCAATTTTCACCCAGCTCGCTAGCCGCTGCAGTTCCCTGCTCTTCATTTAAGTCAAAAATAGCAACGTTTACTCCACGGGCTAACAGCTCCTCAGTTGTCGCCCTTCCAAGCCCTGATGCCCCACCGGTTACTACGGCGACTTTATTTGCTAGTTCCATGCTGTTCTCGCTTTTATCAATTCATTAAAGGTTTCGAGTATACCTGCCTCGGCAGTCACAGTTAAAGCACCAAAGCCACCAACTTCATTAACTAAAAGTGACAAGTTTACGATTCCTGACCATTTTAGGCACACCAAGAGGCACAAATCAGTGAGATTGATAGCAAGCAGAGTGGTAATTTTACCAGTTTTAACAACAACGAATTACCAAGTATTTCCAGCTTAAAAGCACACACTACTCATCAACAAAACACAACACCCAAACGCATAGAAAGCCTCTAGGAGATACGGATGAATTTCAACACAAAATCATTGATTATTGGTTGGTTTAGCGCGCTTATATTACTTTGGCTGGTTGTAGCGTTGAATAGCAATGCCTCCACCATCACGCAAGGAGATACCATACAATCAGCAGAGGTTACTCCGCTAATCGAAACAAAAAAACAAGGGCCTCTAGGATTTTAAATGTATACGGTTAAGGTAGCTTTACAATCACTGACTCGCAGGGATAGGCAACACAGGCCAAGATATATCCCTTTTCAGCATCCTGCAGTGTGAGGGTGTTTGGCTCATCCATTATCACGGTACCTGACGCCAAACGGATTTTACAGGTCTGACAGCTTCCTACCGTACACTTTTGATCCATTACAACGCCTGCATGTTTTGCTGTTTCAAGAATCGTTTCAACCTTGCGTTGACGAATATGACGTGGGCGAGAAAACAAACCTTGACGTACGAAGCTGACCACTCTCGGCTTTAATTCAGCATCATCCGTCACTGAAGATGACCCGGTATACAGCTCAACGCGAACATCTCGATCATCAACCCCAACGTCACTGTATGCCTCAAGTACGGAGCTGACAATCCCAGAAGGTCCACAGATATAAAGCTCCCTTTCTAAAGGTGTTGGCATTTTTTTAACAACGACCTGCCCTGATGTATGCCGTCTATCACGCTTTTTACCGTTTTTGCGCGTAAATATATAATCAACCGTAAAATTTGGAGATCTCTTAACCAGGGAATCAAGTTTCTTCTTGAATATAGTGTTTCCGGAAGATTGATTGATATAAATAAGGTGAACATCCGTCTCTGGGGCCTTGCCTAACACATCCTGAACTAAGGACCACACTGGAGCGATACCTGAGCCTGCCGCAATAAATCCATATCGCTGCTCGTAGGGTTTCACTTTAGGCAACACAAATTCACCCGCAGGTTCATCGATGTAAAACAAATCGCCTACTTTGGCCCGTCCATTAAAATAACTAGAAACACGGCCTTGAAAGTGTTGTTTGATTGTTAACGTGTGAACATCACTTTCTGCTGAAGAGGATAGCGAATAACAACGACGATATAGCCCACCACCTAGATCTACAACAACACGGACAAACTGCCCCGATTTAAAACGAAATCGATAACCTTCCATTAACTCAAATGATACGGTGACACACTGTCCATTTTCATGCCGAATTTTTGTGATTCGAGCAGGGAACCCAGCATCCTTTACAGATACCTTTTCATCACCCGCCAATTGCAATAGCGTTTCTTCACCGACAATTCCTTGCAACCAATTAACCCGCTGCTTTATCGCCTTGGTTAATGGGGCTGTTATTGCTTTTGATATTTCACGTATCATTCTTCAGTCATCTTCCCGCTTTAATCGTCTTCCCACTTTAATCGTCTTCCCAGAAACGCCTTAATTGAAACGCACAATAACCCACCGCAAACAACACATTTACCATACAGCTGGTTTTTGCAACCATCTGGATTTCTGTTGGTGTTAAATGCTCAGCCACAAGGGTTGATGCAGGAAACCCCCACAATGCCAAGCTAACCATTGCAGTAGCAATTAGCAGTACACCAACAACCATGCCGATAAAAGCTTTGGTTCGATCCAATAAACCTTGGATCACAGCGTATTCAATCACCCCATTTAATGCACCGCACAAAACCCAGGTAATTATTGCACTTCCAACCAAAAAGCCCGCCATCTATAACTCCCCTAGTGTTCTCGTGTTTCCATAAACCGCACATCAGGCCAACGTTCAATCGTCAATTGTAAGTTCACCCGAGTAGGAGCCAAATAGGTAAGATAACCACCACCATCAATTGCTAAATTATCATGACATTTGCGTTTAAAATCCTCGAGCATTTTAGCATCATCACAATAAATCCAACGGGCTGTATGCACGCTAATAGAATCGTAATTACAATCCACTTTATATTCGCCTTTCAAGCGCTGCGCTACCACATCAAATTGCAACACACCCACTGCACCCACAATAATGTCATTATTGCGTAATGGCATAAATACTTGCGTAGCACCCTCTTCTGAAAGCTGTTTAATGCCTTTTTGAAGCTGCTTACTCTTAAGCGGGTCTCTCAAGTTTACGCGCTGGAACAGCTCGGGGGCAAAATGTGGAATACCTGTGAAGCTGTACTTCTCTCCATCAGTAAACGTATCACCTATTTGAATTGAGCCATGGTTATGTAACCCTATAATATCACCAGGCCAAGCCTCCTCCAGGTGAGAACGCTCCCCGGCTAAAAACGTTACAGCATCAGAGATTCGTATATCCTTATCCACACGGACATGACGCATTTTCATGCCTTTTTCATAATGACCAGAGCACACGCGCATAAAGGCGATACGATCTCGGTGTTTAGGATCCATGTTGGCTTGAATTTTAAACACAAAGCCACTGAACGTCTCCTCTTCGGCCTTAACTTCTCGGGCGTCAGTTTCTCTAGGCATTGGCGTTGGAGCCCATTCAACTAGGCCATCCAACATATGGTCAACACCAAAGTTACCCAGTGCTGTTCCAAAAAATACTGGACTCAGTTGTCCAGACAGATACTCTTCAAGATTAAACTCATGACTAGCACCCTGAACAAGCTCCAGCTCATCTCGAAGCTCAGGGGCCAAATCACCTATCGCCTCATCTAACTCAGGGTTATTCAGCCCCTTAATCACCCGATCTTCTTGGATCTTGTGACCTTGGCCTGTGGCATACAAATGAATGGTATCGTCATATAGGTGGTAGACACCTTTAAAGAACTTGCCCATACCAATCGGCCAAGTAATCGGGGCACATTTGATATTAAGAATATCTTCAATCTCATCCATCACTTCAATAGGATCACGCGTATCGCGATCCATTTTGTTGATAAACGAGAGAATTGGCGTATCGCGCAAACGACACACTTCCATTAACTTGATGGTACGAGGCTCAACACCTTTACCGCCGTCAATTACCATTAGTGCGGAATCAACCGCTGTTAGCGTTCGATAGGTATCCTCAGAGAAGTCCTCGTGCCCAGGAGTATCCAATAAGTTCACAATACGGTCTTTGTAAGGGAACTGCATCACCGAGGTCGTTATAGATATACCCCGCTGCTTTTCCATCTCCATCCAGTCAGAAGTAGCATGGCGATCAGCACCACGCCCTTTTACCGTTCCCGCTACCTGTATTTGATTGCCATAAAGCAACAACTTCTCAGTAATAGTGGTTTTACCGGCATCAGGGTGGGAAATGATGGCAAATGTGCGTCTAGCCCTTACCTGTTCTAGTTGCTCACTTAATGACATACTGCTTAAACCTCAATAATGTATACAGATACGTACACTCGTGACCGGTATACATATCGCATCGCCCTCCTCCCCTAATCCTATTACCCCTGGTAAAAACAAAGGGATACGAAGTGCTCAACCACTATTGACGGAAAAGGAAACGGCCTAGATGAAAAATGTCGAAGATTATACCTTACTTTGAGAAGCTGCGCTGTTTGGATCCCTTAAAACTTGCCCTACAAATCGCTTCAGCGGTCTAGCATAGTATTAATCGTTATGTCGCGTTAACGGCAAAGATAATACCAACGCATCTTCACGGTTATCACCATTTCGATAATAGCCTTTACGTCGACCTATCTCTGAAAAGCCCAACTTGCTGTATAACGCTAACGCAGCAACATTGCTTGCTCTCACTTCCAGAAAAGTAATTTCTGCGTTCCACTCTACCGCTTCATCTAACAACTTCCGCAAAAAATCGCTGGCAATGCCTTTACCCTGTACGTCGGGAGCAACACAAATATTAAGGACATGACACTCCCCCGCCGCCACCGACAAAATTGCATAAGCGCACAAAACGCCATTTAACATAAGTCCACGACATAAATAGGCTCCCTGCAAACAGTCTTTTAAGACATTTTCCGTCCACGGAAACGCATAAGCCTGCCGCTCTATTTGCATCATTTCTGATACATCATCAATCGACAATTTTTTAATATCACAACAAGAAAATAGACTTTTCATAAACACATAACTATGTAAAAAATGGTATACGGAAATTTGATATGCAAAAACTTGAGAACATCCGTAAACAGGCCTATTTACTTAAATCGTTAAAGTGAACTCAAACGCTGCTTCATGCTCACCAACGTCGCCCATGCTTGAGGTTTATATTGCCAATCGTTTAGCATATTTTGTAAGGAAGGTATTCTAAAGCAATGCGCTTGATATCCGGCAAAATCCATCATTGCCTGCTCTTCCTGCTCCGGCATAAAAGCACTGGCAAACTCACCTACCAACAATAAATTAGGTGTTTGTAACAGTTCTAATTTAGACATCAAGAAACCTTGCAAACCCTCTGCGGCTTCAGCTTTGCCTTGTGCCATACGTTTATTATTTATCAGCGGCCAACGAAACAAATGCTGACTAGGTTCGGCCTCAAGAGAAATGCTTTTTAACACGGCTTGCAACAAATGGTATT
>CAJXZM010000004.1 GCA_913063125.1 uncultured Gammaproteobacteria bacterium
GACATGGAAACTGGAGTGAGAGGTTTTCTACTTGCAGGGCAGGAAGTATTTCTCGACCCGTACAAAGGGGGCAAATCCCGGTTTTTCAAATTAATTGGCGAGTTGTCACAAACGGTTTCTGATAATCCAGTTCAAGTTGCCCTTTTAGGTGAGGCACGCCAAACCATTGATGATTGGGATTCACTTGTGGTTAAAAAGCAAATAGCACTACGTCGTGAAATTGGTGATGCAAAAACAATGGATGATATGGCTGATCTTGTGGGGCAAGCAAAGGGTAAAGTGTACTTTGATAAATTTCGTGAACAGATAAAAACCTTTAAGGGCCGGGAAAGTAGCTTAATGGGGACACGTAAGGATTCCTTAGAAAGTACCGAGTCCATGGTGATTAATGCCACTATATTTGGCACCTTAATAGCCATTGTTTTTGGAGTAGGTATCGCTTTATTGCTAACGCGTCATATGGTGTCTATTTTGGGAGGTGAACCGGTTGAAATACTAAGTATTGCTAAAACTATTGCATCAGGAGACCTTTCCTTGCCGTTGGATGAGACAAGGCGAGTTGGTGTTTTTGGTGCGATGGTAGCTATGCAGAAGAAGTTGGAGGATGTGGTTCAGCAAATTCAAGGTAATTCGGATCAGATTTCTTCTGCGGCTGCTCAGGTAAGGGATACTGCAAGCTCATTAAGTGAAGCGGCTAGTGAGCAAGCAGCTAGTGTTGAGCAAACAAGTGCTTCGATTGAAGAGATGGGAGCATCCATTAGCCAAAATAGTGAAAACTCTCAGATTACTGACAAGATTGCCAGTGAATCGGCTAGTGCGGCCTGCGAGGGTGGCGAGGCAGTCTCAGGAACCGTTGAAGCGATGACGCAGATTGCTGATAAGATTTCTATTATTGAAGATATCTCCTACCAAACCAATATGCTGGCGCTTAATGCGGCTATAGAAGCTGCACGAGCAGGTGAGCACGGAAAAGGCTTTGCCGTAGTTGCTGCTGAGGTTCGAAAACTTGCTGAGCGTAGTCAGGTGGCGGCGTCAGAAATCTCTGCGTTAACTGTAGATAGCGTGAAGGTGGCAGAAAAAGCGGGTTCTCTTTTAGAGAAAATGGTTCCCGATATCACTCGAACAGCAGAATTAGTACAAGAAATTAGCGCAGCTTCGGAAGAACAGTCAAGTGGTGTCGGGCAAATCAACAGTGCAATGCAACAACTTGATAAAGTTACTCAGCAAAATGCTGCGGGTTCTGAAGAGCTTGCTGCAACAGCGGAGAAGATGCAGGCTCAGTCGAAAAATTTGCAGCAGGTAGTTGGATTCTTCCAATTGGCAGGAGGGAGAAGAACAAAAGGAGAGGGGCAAGTACCTTCTTTTGATGCAAGTCCATCGCCGTCAAAGGTAGCATTCGCCCCTGCTTTAGGGGCTCTAGATGAATCAAAATTCGAACGATTTTAAATCCATAGGATCAGTGATGCAACAACATAGCTCACAATTAGTAGAAGGGGATAAACATTCTAGTGGCAATGATTCACAGTTTTTAACGTTTGTACTAAACGAGGAAACGTATGGAATTAATATCCTTAATATCAAAGAACTTATTGATTATGGGAATATAACTCGTGTTCCTATGATGCCAGATTTTATTACCGGGGTTATTAATTTACGAGGTAGTGTGGTGCCTGTAGTTGATTTAGCTGTACGATTCATGGAGAAACCATCGAAGAGAACGAAACGAAGTAGTATAATAATTATCGAGCTAGATGATGAGGAAAAAACGGAGATTGGTATTACTGTTGATGTGGTGAATGAGGTGTTGAATATTTCAGCTAGCGATGTCGAGCCAGCACCTTCCTTTGGTACCAAAATTCGCACTGATTTCATTAGTGGTATGGGTAAGGTGAATGACCAACTTTTGGTGTTGTTAGAGATAAAAAATATTCTATCAATAGCTGAGCTGTCAAATTTTGGAAAGCTAGATACGGTTTTATCCGATGAGTAAACTGTCGATTGTATTAGTATCCCTATCACTCCAGTCCTCGATGGGAATCTATGCAAGAATATAAAATCACCAAAAGTGAATATAACTCTTTCAAAGAGTTTATCTATGGTCATGCAGGTATAAACCTAGGTGATGCAAAGCAGAGTTTGGTAACGTCTCGTCTAGGTAAAAGATTGCGTCATCACTCATTTACTAATTTTGAAGAATATTTTAATTTCGTGGAAAGCCCTGTCAATTCTGATGAGCAACAAATTGCAATAGATCTTTTGACGACGAATGAAACCTATTTTTTTAGGGAACCGAAGCATTTTGTTTTTCTTGAAAAAGAGTTTTTGCCAAAATGGAACGGTAAAAAATGCCTTAGAATTTGGAGTGCCGCTTCCTCGTCCGGTGAAGAAGCTTATAGTATCGCGATGCTTCTTGATGACATGTTGGGAGACCGTTCTTGGGAGGTGTTTGGATCTGATATTAGTAGCAGGGTTCTCAAAAAGGCGCAGCAAGGGTTGTATCTCTTACAGCGTATCGATGGGATTCCCAAAGAGTATTTACGTGAATATTGCTTAAAGGGCACGGGGCAGCATGAAGGGTACTTGTTGGTTGATCGAGAATTGAGAAGTAAAGTTGGATTTTCTCAGGTTAATCTCACCACCCCGCTGGGAAACGTTGGTGAGTTTGAAATTATATTCTTGCGAAATGTGCTAATTTATTTTGATATGCGCACTAAAAAACACATTATAAAACAGTTGGTGGAGAAGCTACGCCCTGGCGGTTATTTATTTGTCGGTCATTCTGAGTCCTTAAAGGGGATTCATGATGGATTAGAATCAGTGGTTCCCGCGATATACCGAAAAGTCTCGTAGGAAGCTGTGATCATGAAAATGATACCCACTACCAACGGGAATGTACCAAGAGATAGTGTTATTAGTCGTTTTTTAAAGCCTGGTGATTTTTTTTTCGGGGATGAATTATGCCAGATTCACACGGTTTTGGGGTCATGTATCGCTATAACCTTATGGCATCCCATATTAAAAATTGGGGGGATGTGTCATTTTGTTTTGCCAGGATTAAGATCGGTTGATACTGTAATCAGATCTGGAACGGAGCTCAATGGGCGATATTCTGATGCCGCAATGAAGTTATTTGAGCTTGAAGCTCAAAAGCATGGAACTCAACTCAAGGAATATCACGCTAAGATATTTGGGGGTAGCAATATGCTGACAGATAGCACCCTCAGTGAAGATGAACTAGTCGGTACCAGAAACACGGTGGCAGCGATGAAGCATTTAGCAGAAAGGAATATTGGGCTTTTGGTGGCTCATGTTGGTGAAACGGGACATCGGCGTATTGTGCTGGATGTAGGGAATGGCGATGTATGGGTTAAACATGTTCTTTTACAAAAGACCATTGGTTAGCGAGATGTATCAATTAAGAGGTGATAAGTGAGTATTAGGGTATTTATTATTGATGACTCTGCTGTCGTTAGAAAGGTTCTCGCTGAGATGCTTGATGGTACTACAGGGGTTGAGGTGATTGGCACGGCTAACGACCCTATTTTTGCCCAACCAAAATTGGAGAAGGACTGGCCTGATGTGATTTTGCTTGATGTAGAGATGCCAAGGATGGATGGTATTTCTTTTCTCAAAAAGATTATGGCAGAGCGCCCTACACCTGTTGTTATGTGTTCAACGCTCACCGCTGAAGGATCCCACACATCCATACAAGCATTAGCTATTGGTGCAATCGATGTGGTGGAAAAACCTAAAGCCAAGCTTAAAACAGCGTTACCTCAAGTATCTAAGGAATTATTAGCCGCTATTCGTATCGCAGCAAAAGCCAATATTTCTGGTGTTAAGATTAAACCGGTTGCCAAAATAGGTAATATTCCCACCAAATTAACTGCTGACGCGATACTTTCAAAAAATGGAGGGGGAATAAGGAAGAGCGGTCCGTTAATCGCTATTGGTGCTTCAACAGGGGGAACCCAAGCATTAGAGGCCATTCTGACAGCTTTACCTGCTAATTCGTTACCCATTTTAATTGTGCAACATATGCCAGAAAAATTTACAGCTGCGTTCGCGAGTCGGTTGAACCAGCGCTGTAGGGTAGAAGTTAAGGAAGCAGAGAATAACGATGCTATACAGCAAGGGAGAGTATTGATTGCTCCTGGTGGCTTACATATGATGTTGCAAGCTACTCAATTTGGGGTGTCAGTTGTCGTTAAGGATGGTCCTGCTGTCAATAGGCACAAGCCTTCTGTGGACGTGTTGTTTCGGTCGGTAGCAAAATTCTCTGGTTCAAATGCGCTTGGGATAATTATGACTGGTATGGGGGACGATGGGGCAAAAGGAATCAAAGAAATGCACGATATTGGTGCAAAGACGATTGCTCAAAATAAGGAGACCTGCGTGGTTTACGGTATGCCGCAAGAAGCCGTTAAATTACAGGCGATAGACCACATATTACCGTTAGAGCGTATACCTGCGATGATTGTCGATCATGGCTAAGTAAGTTAATTATTTCCTTATTAGATAGCGGGTTTTAGTTTACTGATTGGTGATTAGTTTCTATGCTAAATATTGGGTAGGTGTTTGTGGTGTAGGACGGTTTGCAATTATTAGGGGCTCCTTGTCGATGGTTGAACTGAGCAAAGAAAAATTTACAGTGCACGTGAATACGAATAGCCTTTATTTTTTTCCATTGGTTACGTGTTTTATGGCCTCCATATACCTATGGAATTTTGGAATAACTACAGTTTCAATAGCAATATCACTTGCCTTTGTGTTTGCGGCATTACTTTGTGCCTTTGCTATTCAGCGCCATTTAGCTAAACAGGTAGATTTGGCGGTGAATGACATCATAGAGAGCATTAATAAAGAAACATCTGACTCAGTGGAGGATGAGTTAGAGGCTATTTGCCTAAAAGCGCTGCCTATCTGGGGGAGTCAGTTGGATACATGTTGTAAATTATCAACGGGCGAAATTGGAAAATTAGCGGAGCGTTTCTCTGATATTGTGGAACAATTGATTGAAGCTATGGCGCTGAGTGAGGAAACCATTGGTGGGGATAATCTCTCTAATCAAAGTGATATGATTGCTAATCAAAATGCAAAGTTGGGCAACATTACTGCCTCATTGCAAGGTGCTCTGGATACTAAAAAGAAAACGGTTGACCAGATCCATGATTTGGAGACTTTTGTTGAGCCCCTAATTGAAATGGCGGAAAAAGTTAGCTATATCGCCGATCAAACTAACTTGTTGGCTCTTAACGCAGCGATAGAAGCGGCACGAGCAGGGGAAGCAGGAAGAGGTTTTGCTGTGGTTGCTGATGAGGTGCGAAATTTGGCGACAACCTCAGCGGGTATTGGCCAAAATATCCTTGATAAAGTTAATTCGATTTCTCAAATGGTAAGCAACGTATCAAGCGCAGCTCAGATATCAGAAGCTCTCGAAAGCAACTTTCTTAAGCATGCAGAAGGAACCATTGCTGAAGTTATCGTGTGTTTTGATGATACGTTGAAGACCCAGCTGAAATCATCTGAGAAACTAGCTCAAATTAACGAAAGTATACGGGTGACAGTGGATGAGTCTATTGTTTCGCTTCAGTTTGAGGATCGAGTTACTCAGATACTTGGGAATGTAAAAGCTAATCTTGAGACATTTGGTGAGAGAATTGGAACATTACAGAAGATGCGAGCAAATAATGAGGCGATAAGCGGTGGTGAACTGGGGATTTGGCTTGATCAAATGCAAGAGCGATATACCACCGCGGATGAAAAAAATGCACATTATGGCGTATTAGGTGATAAAAACCCTTCGGTACAGGATGCTGCCGATGATGGCGATGTTGTTTTTTTCTGACCTATTTTAGGTGTTCTCTTCGGTTCCTATTTTTATTTGTCGTAAATGCGCTAGTGAATACGTTCGCTGGTATTGTTCTTATACGTTGAACTATCGCAACATTGAGGAAATGATGGCAGAATGAGGCCTTAATTTTGCTCGTAATAGAGCAGGCATTTGTCCGTTCAACGATGAGATAGCATATGGATAGTGAATTACAGTCATTACGGAAAGCCTTGGCTGAACTAGGGGATGAATTTGACGAAAAGGTGCAGCACTTAGAGCGGCGCATTGATGTTTTGATATCTAAGCAAGCACTCTCTGGATATAAACCGACGGTTGAATTGAGCGGGCAGAAGGAAACGATTGAGTTGAGTAAGCCGATTAAACCGGCAATCTCGAACTCATACAGTGAACCTCATGTTCCTGTTGTAGAGCAGGCTATTAGCGCACCCGTTTCGCAAAAAATAATACTTGATCCTTCTCGCAGTTCAGTTAAGACACAGAGTAAGAAATCGTTGTTTTCTGTACTTGCATCCTTAGTTACTACTCTTTTTTCAATGTTATTAGGCCCATTTTCCGGATTATTGGAGCAATTTTCTGCACTTTATCAGCATTATCAGAAACAAGGTAAAGCCCCTGTCTTCTTTATGACGCTTACAGGGGTGGTGGCGCTAGTGTTTGGTTTTGGTTACTTGTTGCAGTATTCTTTTAACGAGTATTTGGGACCAGTGGGTAAGGTGATAATTGGATTTACCATCGCTTTTGCTACCACCGCCGGAGGCGTGTGGTTTACTAAAAACAAACAAGAAATGGCGGAATATGGCTCTAGCATTATTGCATTAGGGGTGGTGTTAAACTATCTATGTGCGTATTTTGCAGGACCTTACTATGGTGTGCTGCCTGCCTTTTTAGGCTTTTTATTGTTGGTGGCGGTGACTGCAGTTGCTTATGTACTAGCCCTTCTATTTGAGACTCGTGTAGTTGCAATAGTTACACTGGTAGGTGGCGCGGCAATGCCGCTAGTGATGGGGCATATGGATCAGTCACCCCAGCTTTATCTCAGTTATCTTTTGGTACTTACTTGCGCCACGTTACATCTGTCTCAGCGTATTCGCTGGCAACCATTAGCGTATGTGGCGATGTTACTGAGTGTGGCGATGGTAGAGGTTTCGGTGGCGAATCGAGAGATGGCACTGTCACTACTGGAGTACGCTGAACCCTATGGGTTAATTGTGATACTTCATGGCTTTTTCTACGCCTTTGCGTTTTACGCGTTACAGGGGTTAAGTCGCATTGTGGCAATGGATAGGGTTAGGTTGGCAATTGTTACGGCTAATATTATTTTCTACCTAGCGTTAAGTCAGCAATTGGTTGCTAGTAGTGTGTTGTTGGGCGTTATCTATTTGCTCAACATTCTGCCTTGGTTAGGGGTGTTTTTGCTGCAGAACAAAGTATTTCGCTATCCAGTAGGAAGTGACGAGTTTCGAGCGGTACAGGCATTGGCTTTACTGCACGCTGGGTTGCTGATGGGGTTGGGGATTCTTGTACTAAGTAGCCCAGATTTGATGGGTGTTATCTGGTGTGTTGAGGCTTTGTTGCTGGTGTATTTAGGTAGCAAATTTCAATTTGTGAGTGTACGTATTGAAGGGTACATTGCATTGCTTATTTCGTTTGTTAGCATGGCTATTCAGATAGCGGAGTGGATTTTCGAATCCGTTGTACCTGTGCCTACATTGTTGTCTTTGGACATGGGTATGGGGTGGGTGAATCTAATTGCGGTGACAGCGTTAATCTATTGTGCAGTGGTGTTGTTGTCGCGCCAGGTTGCGACGTTAACTGATAAGGAGCGGGCTCTGGCATTGTTGCTGAACAACCTGTTTTCAGTATGTTTATCTTTAACCTTTTTATTGACGGTGGGCTTGTTCTGGGCTGAAGGTATGTGGATGTTAGCCATCGTACCGATGTTCTATTTAATTTGGCGATCTAAACAGCGCGGGTTGTTTTTTACTGAGTTATTTGGATTGTCGCATTTTCTCTTGATCGTTATACCTGTTGTTGTCAGTGCAAATATGGCTGGCAACTTCCATTTCTCAGAGCAGAGTATTTATGGCCAGATCGCAAGAGTAGAAGCGTTTGTAAGCCTATGGTTGATCGCCGAGTTTTATAAGCGGTTTTTTCATCAAAGTACAAACTTTGGTTTTGCCGAAAATTTGCGTAAACTGTTTTATTGTATAATTCCGGTGTTTTTCTTACCTAGTGTGTTACGTCAGCATGCCGAGGTTTTTCCATTAGTTATGTGGGTCTCCAGTGCAATTGCATTGTTACTGTATTATCGTTTGCAATTCACTGTGTTGAAACTTGAAGTGAGAATATTAGTTGTTGCTGCTAGTGCTGCCTCGTTTGCTGGTTGTTGGTTGGTTGAATATGGGAATTGGCAGGGTAGAGCATTGGAAGCGTTATTGGCAGGGTTAGTTTTTTACGTGTTTATTGGTTGGTTAGGGCAAGGACTGCGCCGGACTCCTCTTGGTACAGAGCAGCAGCAGAAGCGGCATTGGGCATTAAAACCTCTCTTTACCGTGGCGGTGTATTATGTCGCGGTTACGCTGTTTGTTGTGCTGTATGGGATTTCATCCAATGCCAATCTTTCAATGTTGGTAGTGTTAGTTTACTTTGCTGGAGTCTATTTCTATCGTCCTGTGCTAGCGCCCATACGCACTAACCTTCGGGCGATTTACGGGTTAGTTTCTTTACTGTTTATGTTGCTTACTTACAATCATGTCAATGCTGTCTTTGGTGGACGCTTTGCTTTTGGTACTTTACCTGCATTAATGACAGGTCTTTTAAATGTAATATCAGCTCTATGTGTGGCATTGCTGGTACATCGCATATGTGCTCAGAACCGAGCAGTGTGGCGTATTGCCGGAGGTCAGATTTTACACGCATGGATATTTAACTTGGTCCTAATTGCAGTGTATGTTTCTCTTTTGGCACAAATGTTATCTACCATGTTAGGGCCGGTGATTTCATTTGTACTGGTAGTACATGCAACGGTTGTTTTATTTCAGACTATTAAGCCTTCGATGAAAAAACTCATTTGGCTGTCCGTGATGTTATATGGAGTGGCGGCGTTAAAAGTCTTGTTATGGGATATGAACGATTTCTCTCCAGTGCAGAAAATCGTGGTATTTATGTTGATTGGCCTATGTATGCTGGGAGCGGCGTTTAAGTTCCAAAAAGTGACGGCAGGGGCTACGGAACAGTGAACTATATAACTATTCGTTGGTTACTAATTTAACATATTGAGATAAGCAGTTTTTTAACACATTAAGTTTAAGTGGTTTTTCCAAAAAGCCATTCATCTTTATCTCTGTACATCGGGCTTTATCTTGGTCCATAACATTGGCGGTTACAGCAATAATTGGAATGTCTTTGTAATCTTCGTTAGATGTTCTAATAGCCGATGTACAGGTGAAACCATCCATGACAGGCATTTGCAAATCCATCAGAACCAGTGAAACGGTGTTATCTTTAAGAATATCAAGAGCCTCTTCTCCCTGATTGGCTACCAAGCTCTTAAAGCCAAGCTTTTTTAGCATTCTGGCAATAACTTTTTGGTTCACTATATTATCTTCTACCACTAGGATAGGCAGGTCTAGTGGGGCCATCTTATCTGGGGTCTGAAAATGAACAGGCTCACCAATTTCAAGAGGTATAGTTAACGTAAAGCGACTCCCTTCATTCACATCTGAATCCACTTTTAACGTACCCCCCAATGTTTCGGATAATCGACGACAAATTGATAGTCCAATTCCCATTCCGCTATGGCGCCGCGTAAAACCTCCTTCTATTTGCATAAACGGATCAAATATTAACTCTTGTTGGTTTTTTGCGATTCCAGGCCCGCTATCGGATACAACGCATCGTAATTGTGGAGGACTTATGTTTTCGTCAACGGTCACCGCTAGCTGAACTTCTCCAGATACTGTGAATTTTACGGAGTTATCAAGTAACTTTGTTAAAATCACCATGAGTTTGTGCCGATCGGTTACTATCCAGTTCGGCACATCTGGATGAACCTCATGGAGGAAGGATAAATTGCGCTCTTTACACAATACCTTGTAATAATCGGCAAGTCTGCCCATCGCAAAACTGACCTGAGAGCTCTCTCGCTTCATTCTAAGTTGGCCAGACTGCAATTCTGTATGGATGAGTATATCGTCTACTAATCTCATCATGTCATTTGCGCCAGAGCGTATTATCTTAATAGGTTCAGTAAGCTCTTGAGAGGCGTTGTCCGTAGTCAGTTCAACGCCACCAAGAATTGCGTTCATAGGGGTGCGAAGTTCGTGACTAATTGAAGTAATGAAATCACTTTTCAATTTCAGATTCGATTCATAGGCTTTAATGGATTCTTTTTGAGCCCAAATTTTTTCTTTTCTAAGAGAATTGATTCTATCGGCAAGACCGAGGGATAGCAGAATAACTTCGATTGCCGAGCCTATTTGTATACTTCGCTCGATAACCCATATCGTGGGTAAAATCCCTGATATCTTAAGGCAGAAAATGACCAAAGATCCTAATAAGGCGCTCCAGGCTAATAAGAAGAAACGAGCGGGCCTATAGCCTGCTTTCCAACTGGATACTCCTGCTACGATGCCGGCGACACAGGCAGGTACGCCAAATGCAATGACTGATAAAATCCCTAGTGAATAATTTCCGTAAAAGCTCATTAAGATCGTTAGTATCATACAGGCGATGTATATCTTCATGAGCTTGTCAAATCGGGGCATATCTTTAGCTGAATTTAAGAATGAACGCACGAAGAGGGCCATAAAAATGGTCCAGAAGCAGGTCAGAACCACCATTGATTGATTTCCTAAATTCGGTGATTTTGGCCACAAGTATTGAAATGAAAAACCATAATATGAAAACAACCAGAACGAAAACCCCAATATATAGGTTACGTAATATAGGTAGGTTTTATCCCGCATCGATACGTAAACGAAGAGGTTGTATAGGGCCATCACGAGCATAATGCCAAAATATAAACCAAGGCCCAAATTTCTTAGACCGTGTTGTAGTGTGAATTCCTGTGAATCCCAAAGTATCATTGGAGTCGGTTCGTGTAAGCCATCTGCTGTGTCGAGTCGAATAAATACGGTGCGTTCTTTGCCTGCGGGGATATCAAGAGGGAATAAGAAGTTTCTATAATCAATCTCTCTAGTAGAAAATGCTCGTCGATCTCCCGTGTGTACTTCCTTCAGTATATTTTTATTGTCGACTGCATAGTAATCAATGTAGTCCTGCAAAGGGAAAGCTAGTTCAAAAAACAAGGAATTATCAGCGGGTAAATTTGAGTGAAATTTTAGACGAATCCAATAAACATTTTTCGAAAAAGCAAAGTTGAGTGTTTGTGTGGTGCTCTTTTTCCAAAGTGGCTCATGGGTTGATGATATTAGGTCCTGAATACCAATATTGCCTTGTTCATCTATTAGATAATCTGCATAAACGCCTAGATCATACTTTTTGATATCTGGTTGTAGCTCCACGACAGACGCGCTGGAATTAATAGAAATCATCATTGAAAGTATGAAAATGTAGATAGAAGCTTTAGCCATTGGTAGCTGGTGCCCAAACATCATATATCGGTGAATGTTATATATAGAATTGTAGTTTGCTTTAGAGAAAATACGTTACTAATTGGACTGAACGGGTATACGTCTATGTTTCTTGTGTGTATTGTTTTGTGGTACCTTTTTGAAGGCTAGAATTGCAATTACACCTTCTAGAAGCTTATAGATGGTGCGTTTTGATGTTTCTTAACGTGATGATATATAAGGTGTTTTTGTTTTTTCTGGAGTCTGACATTATTGTCGCTTTAAACAATGATAAACTTTGCTAATCGTTAGGCATTATATTTGGTTTCCATATTTAAGCTCCATATTCAGGGAAGTTATGATAAATCTATTAAATTCCGTTGAAAAAGCGATAAACGAGAATCGTGAGTTGCCTTTTTCAGTGTATAGCTCAGCTCAAGAGCAAAACCTGTTAAACGTGCCTGTTGTAAAGCCATTGCTGGTTATTGTTCTTAATGGCGATAAAGAGATCGGTAGGGGTAAAAAAGAGGTCTGTCATTCTGGCGATTTTCTCTTTTTATCTGATAGTTCTGCGATAGATATACGTAACATACCTAAAGATCAAAAATACCTTGCCTTGTTAATTGAATTTGAACATCACGATTTTGCTGGTCTTCATAGCAGTGCGCCGAATAACCAACACTATTGCGTTGGAAGAGTAACGCCGGTTTTAGAGCAATGTTTACAGCAATTTGTTGAAAGTTCTCTGTGGGCGCCTGAACGATTATGGTCTTTACGTAAAAAGGAAATTATAGAACTGTTGTGTCATATGGGCCACAAAGAAATATTATCAATGGTGGGAAATTCAAAAGTAGGGCATCGATTGAATGATATGTATTGTGAGCAAAATTTTCATGAATTAACCATTGAGCATATTTGTGATCAATTGGCGATGAGTGAATCTACACTACGTCGAAAATTAAAATCTGAGGGAACAAGTGTGCAAGAGATTAAGGATCAAGCAAGACTTGGTCTAGGTTTACATTTGTTGCAAACATCAGGGAAATCAATAGGTTTGATCGCAGAGAAATGTGGTTATCAATCTCAGTCACGATTTGCAGATCGTTTTAAAGGTCGTTTTGGTTTAACGCCATCTGAATTGCGAAAAACCAAAATGGCAGGTTAAGGCGAAAGAGTGACGGTTTGAGGGCTAGTTAGGTAAAAAGAAAAGGTTAAGATAGGTGCTAAATCACTTACACATAAACAAGGGTTGTTATGCACCACACACTTAGATTACTTTTCATTTTATCGCTTTCCGTATTCTCATTGGGCGCTTCGACACAACTATTTGCGGGTTCACTTACATTAACTAGCCAGGATATAGCGCAAGGCGAGTTTATGCCTAAAGCACAGGAGTTCAATGGATTTGGTTGTTCTGGCGGTGATCTGTCGCCACATCTTAAATGGTCTAATGCTCCTCAAGGAACAAAAAGTTTCGCTATTACGGCTTATGACCCCGATGCTCCTACGGGTAGTGGGTGGTGGCATTGGCAGGTTGTGAATATTCCAATGACGGTGAGGGAAATTGCGGCGGGTACAGGAAGTACAGCATCGAATATCGCACCTACAGGCAGCGAACAAATTGAAAATGATTACGGCAGTCGTGGTTTCGGCGGCGCGTGTCCGCCAGAGGGGCATGGCGTACATCACTATCGTTTTACAATACACGCGCTTTCTGTAGAAAAACTGGAGTTACCAGAAGGTGCATCCGGTGCGTTAGCCGGCTACATGATAAATGCAAACACAATTGAAACGAGTACGATTGAATCGTTGTATCAACGCGACTAACTGCAGACAAGTGTTTCTCTGAAATCACACTATTGACCCTAGAGCCTACTCCAACGTTAAACTCGTTTTTTAATGATTGGAGTAATTAAATGGTCTACTTTCTTTGGATAATACTTGGCTTGATCGCAGTCTGGCCTTTCTTGTGGTTAGCGGGTAAATTTGACGTTAAAAAAATGCATACTTTTTTAGGGTTAAGTTTAGTTGTTACCGCAATATGTTATGTAGGATTTGCACTAATTTGGGGAGATACAACTTGGTTATTAGTTGAATCTTCTGGCGTAGCGATTTATGGTCTTTTCTATTTGCTATCGACTAGATTTTCAATGGTTTGGTTATCAGTGGGGTGGTTGCTTCATCCTGTGTGGGATGCGTTTTTGCATTTGCAAGGTCCAGGAAGTCACATAGCCCCAGCGTGGTGGTCGGTTGCGTGTATTTCATTTGATGCAGCGGTTGCCGGTTACATCGTGTATCGAATAGCTAGAGAGTCAAGGCTAGCCTGTAGCATTACCCCCCCCCTGAGAGAGAGTTTTTTTTAAGATCTTTTTATTTTTAATGGACTAATGAATAATTAACTCGCGCGCGTAAAAGGTATTGCCATCAAATACGATACCCTTGGCGACAATGGTATCTTTATCTTTAATAGAAGAGATCAATTCAGTCGAGATTGTTCCTGTGGGTTGGATTTCTATGCCTAGCAGTAAAAGTCTGTCATTGTCGTCCTTATTTACAGTGCCCTTTATGATCATTTGTCGCTTGTTGCGCAATGCAAACAAGTTGTTAATGGTGAAATGTCCGCCTTCTTCGACCCCTTGGATTTCAATCCAATCATCTACCTCAATATCATTAATGCTGAAGTATTTATTAGGTGATTTTAATTTGGATTGGTAGGTTGTGTCGGGGAGCGTATAGGCTTTTATGTTTAGAAAACCGATTTCACCTGTTGTTGGGTTTACCGAACTAACTTGCGTTTTAACTGCGAAGTTTGAATTTTGCTTAATGCGTAAGGTATAAACGTCGAAGATACCGTGAATATTGATATTTCCCGTTGCCCGGACGCGCACTCCGTTCCCTAGGGTTTCATGGTTGCCACGTGAAATTACTGCTTTAGAGGCATTAGCTACATAACCATTCAAACGGAACCGATCTATGGACGTGTAGTGGGTCACTATGGTATCGACATTGAACTTATTACCCTTGTTTAATGACAGGTCATTCTTCTTTACGCGTACCTGGTTGGCAATTATTCGGTTTGTCGACGCGTCATACTGACCAATGATTTCCACTCTTGTACCTAGCAAGAGAGTTTGTAGGCTGCCCTGTTTCCATTTAGCTTGGCTAACATCAATGTTCATTTCATTGAGTTGGATGATTTGATCCGGCTTAATGATAGCGTCAACAATACCTTCTAATTCAATTTGTTGTCCTTCGTGATACTCATTAGAGCGCAACGCAATATAGGTGGCCAGGAGTTGATCTTTTTCATCGGTGATACCATTCACTGTTACTACAGAACCAACGTTAAAACGAGCGGGAACACTTCTGTCGAGAGCGGTGTCGCTTGTTACTACAATGGTAGTTCCTAAAACTTTCAGGAGTGTGGCATCGCCGTGGCGGGTGATAGTATTAATAGGCCCTTCAACTTGATGGTCAATTGTGACTTTCTGGGCGTTGAACACACCATTGGTTTGCTGCTGCCAATCCGCCTGCACTTGAACCATCATACCAATGCTGAGTTCTGATGCCTCTGTATCATTTACAAATTCCAGTTCGGCATCATCTATTTCATATTTTGTGCCGTTCACATATATGCTACCAAATTGCGTGATGGGGCCGTAAGTAATTAACTGGTTTTCAGCTCCAGCAAGTATACCTGTGCCTTCGATTCCGCCTTCATCGGCGTCGTAGTCGTCATTTGGATCGTTTTCCAAAAGTTCGGAATCTTCATATAGATCACCGTAGATACCTGTGCCTTCGATGCCGCCTTCAGCTATTGCGCCTCTATAATCTACATAGTTGGATGGGATGGTAGCGTGTTGATCATCAGTAGGTTTAAAACCGGTTCCTTCAATGCCGTCCTCTTTTTCTTCAGGGGTTGAAACATTAACTAATAACTCTGAATAAGTATTGTTAGTGCTATTAGTATTATTGGCGCTACGGAGGGGATATTGTGTTGCTGAATTTAACGGCGTTTTTTCGACGCTTGCAAAGGGGGGATCGATACAATGATTAGTGTTACAAACTTCTTGAGGCTGACTCATTGGATGAGGCTGACTCACAACCAGAGACTGATCAACCAAATAAAGGCCGCCAGCCAATAGTACAATTATTTTTAGTAGGAGAGGCATTGTTAGGAATCCTCTTCCAAGACATGTTCAAAGTAATAGATGCCGATGCCTGCGCGTGCTTTCCCAGTTCCTTTGGTTTCTGGATTGACATCCCGGTCTTGTTGCGAGAGCCATTGGTTTATTTGTAGCAGAAATTGTTCTCCCTCTTCTTTGCTTCGCATTCGAATTTGCGCTAATGCCTCAAGGGGTATATCGCTATAGGCAACGGTTCTCTGTAGGTGTGCCATATAGGGTTCGTGTTCTAAATTGTGATCAAGTGTCGAGAACAAATCGTTGGTGGCACGCCCCATGATACGAAACTTTTCTTTTAAATCTGCTTGAGGCACATAAGCGCTGGAGCAAAGTACAATTCTTTGCTGTGGGTTTTTTGTTACTGCTCCTACGCGAATCAATTCATCAAATACTGCTCTTGGGGTAACGTCACCACCATAACGGCGGACGAGCTCAGAAAAACTATGTTCGGCGCCTTCAAAGTGCAGAGGCTTGGGAGCTCCAGATTCGTTAGCAAAATCACTGTCTCGTAACCAGCCTTGAATAATGCGTGACGGTCGGTTTCCTCCCTTGAGGTCATCGGTATCGGCGGGGTAGGGACAGTCCAAAATTTTGGCGATATCTTTACGGTTAATCCCCGTCAGTACTGATATTCGCGAAGAGCTTTGCTTCTTTCCAGGTAGCTTAAAATCTTCTGCTGCGACGTCTACAAATAAGCGGCGTGTCACCTTAGCGAAACTGGCATAGGTAAACCCCTGCTTGATGAGCAGTTTAATTAGGGGACGCAATAACTTGGCTAGCGCAGCTTTGGTCGGGCTTTGTACGTAATCTGACATATATGGGATAATATGCCCAAATATGGCTTGGGTGTGTGAAGCCTGTCGCATTTTGCCAATTGAAGCTGTTTCTTTATGTGAATTATTGTAAATCGACGAATATTTGGTTTTTTATCCTAATTTTTGTAGCTATTGGTACATATTTCAGCCCTATTGATTACTTATTTGGGCTAATAAGCCCAAATAATATGTTTTTTGCGTGACCTTGTTCAAATTTTCCTCGCTACTATGTGGATATGCTTTAAACATCTTCCTTTCAATAAGAAGAATCCATTACATAGACCTAGAATTGGGGCGCTGATATGTCAGAAGTGCGTTACTTGCAAAACCTTATCGAACTCAAAAAGGTCTTTTTGGCCTTATTTACAGTAATACTTAGCGCATGCGGCGGCGGAGGGGGGAGCTCTGAAGGTAGTTCGGGGGCCAGCGTTAGTAGCCATCCTGGCGCCTCAACATATGTATCTTATTGCTCGGGATGCCATGGATCGCAGGGGCAAGGTTTATCAGCTTCGGCGCTAAACGATCTTACTGACACCAATGATCAACTGGCGGATACAATCTCCGAGACCATGCCTCCGGCTAACGTTTCTGCCTGTGAAGGGAGCTGTGCATCTGATGTAGCTGATTATATATTGACGGCGTTTGTTGAAGTTGATTCCGGAGATAGCGATGATGACGCAGATGACGCAGATGACGCAGATGACGCAGATGACGCAGATGACGCAGATGACGCAGATGATGCAGATGATGCAGATGATGCAGATGATGCAGATGATGCAGATGATGCAGATGATGCAGATGATGCAGATGACGCAGATGACGCAGGCGGTGCAGGTGATCATCCTGGTACCTCAACATATGTATTTTATTGCTCAGGGTGCCATGGATCGCAGGGGCAAGGTATATCAGCCTCGGCGTTAAACGATCTTACCGACTCCATTGGTCAACTGACGGATACAATCTCTGAGACGATGCCTCCGGCTAACGTTTCGGCCTGTGAAGGGAATTGTGCTTCTGACGTAGCTGATTATATATTGACGGCGTTTGTTGGAGCGGATTCCGGAGATAGTGATGATGACGCAGATGACGCAGATGACGCAGATGACGCAGATGACGCAGATGATGCAGATGACGCAGATGATGCAGATGATGCAGATGATGCAGATGATGCAGATGATGCAGATGACGATGGAGATGATCAAGGTAATGGTGACTCCAGCGATCTAACCAGTTTCTATTCTCAATTCATTGAGCCCGGTATTGTGCAAACTCAGTGTGTTGTTTGCCACACCAATGGTGGCATTGCCCAAAATACATCCCTGATCCTGAACACCGGAGGCGACAGTGCGATGCTCAACCTAGATGTGTTTTCGAGTTTCTATAATGCTGACACCAACGCCCATGCACAAATACTTAGTAAAGTTCGTGGCGGATCTGCTCATGGTGGTGGTGTGCAGCTTGCTTGCGATGACGATGATTTCAAAAACTTTGAACAATTTTTGCAGATGCTTGGCGGCCTCTCCGCCCCCGGTGATGTGATTTGTTCAGGTTCTTTGTTTGAAGGATTGAGTTTAACCAATTCCCGGAGAACGCTTAGAAGGGCTGCGCTAATTGTTGCCGGGCGTTTACCGACAGTTGATGAATACGCGCTAGCGGGAACTAGTGACGCAGGGTTAGGGGCTGCCATTAAAGGTTTGATGGTAGGTAATAATTTCCACGAATTCTTACTTCGCGGTTCGAACGATAACCTGCTTTCAGAAGCATTAGCGGGCGATGGTGACTTGAAATTTGTAGACCGCCATGATGTTCATTACCCGGAACTGTCTAATAGAAGTTACGACTCGAATATTGCGGAGCAAGGCGGAGATGAAAATGCAGCGGGTGAATTTACCAGCCTTTTGAATGGTTTTCGTTATGCTGCAGCCATGGCCCCTTTAAAACTAGTCGCCTACATAGTTGAAAATGATCGTCCTTATACAGAAATATTGACGGCCGACTATACGATGGTTAACCCTGACAGTAACACAATTTTCAGGTCTGGCGTTGAGTTTGATGATTCGGAGGATTTATTAACGTTCAAGCCGGGTAATAATCAGGGGCAGATTTTAGAAAATGACGACACGGTTGTTGTTAGGGATGATAAAGCGACAGGTCCAGAAGTCGTGACCCACGGTGGATTTATTGATTATCCTCACGCTGGATTGCTCAACGATTTTGCACTATTGAATCGATATCCGAGTACTGACACGAATCGAAATCGTGGTCGCGCTAGATTTACTTTTTACCAATTTTTGAATTTCGATATTGAAAAGTCAGCTGCGCGAACAACCGACCCTGATGATTTGGCAGATACTAATAATCCAACATTGAATAACCCAGCCTGCACTGTTTGCCACACGATAATGGATCCGGTTGCGGGAACATTTCAAAATTACGATGACTCGGGCCATTATCGAGGTGCAAACGGTGGGTTGAATTCTCTGCCAATAAGTTATACCAAATTAGCAGATACTCTTTACCAAGAGGGCGATCTTTGGTATCGCGATATGCTAGTGCCCGGTTTTGGAAGTGCTATTACCGAGGGGGATAATACGTTGCAAGTTCTTGCACAGAGAATGATTGCTGATGAAAAGTTTTCACAATCAGCGATTACTTTTTGGTGGCCAACGATTATGACTGCTCCGTTAGAGGATGCTCCAGAGCAAATCACAGATAGTGATTACCAGGCTAAGTTAACAACGTACGAAGCGCAACAAGAGACCGTTTCAGAATTAGCACAACAATTTACAGTTGGGTTTGATGGTGGCTCTCCCTTCAATGTAAAGGATCTGTTGGTAGAAATGATGTTGTCTAACTGGTTTCGAGCAGAATCAGTAGATTCCCCTTTAAGTAGTGATCGCGAAACATCACTTGCGAGCATTGGTGTTGATCGCTTGCTTACGCCTGAAGAATTGGCATTAAAAACCAAGGAGTTAATGGGTGCTGCTTGGGGAGAGACAATCGATAATTCCATGATTGATCCAAGATACGACAACCTCAAGGATAAGTTTATGACCTATTATGGGGGGATTGATTCTTTTGGGATTACCGCACGAGCGACAGAGTTAACAGCATTAATGTCAAATGTGGCTCTAGCCCAAGCGCTAGAAATGAGTTGTCCTACAGTGATAATGGACTTTACACGCAACACTAACGACAGAAATATTTTTAAAGGCATCAGCAAATACACTACGCCACTAACTGACGCCCAGGTTCAGTTCGATATTGACAATCAGGATGCTCCTAACGTTTTTAATGTTGAGCTGGTCATCACCAATGCGGGCGATAAACGCTTACGTATTAATTTAGATAACCCGAGTGGTAGCGGTAATAAAAATAGCCGCAGAGCATTTGTTGATAAAGTTGAATTAAGAGCACCCGATGGCAGCGTGGTTATATCATTCGAAGGTGAAGAATTGATTACTTCAGGTGGAGTGGCTGTTGATTATGATGGAAGTGAAGCGGGTGGCATAAATAACGACAATGGTGTTGTTACTTGGGCATTTACTAGTGGCTACTTAGAAATGCCGGTGTCATTGCTATCACCGGGCACCTATCAGGTTGTGACACAGGCCTACGGAAGTACTCTATCGGATGGGGTTAGTCCACAAATTTCCGTCTCTATTAATAGCCTTGAACCATTTTCAGGTAGTGGTGGCGAAGTTCTTATTAAAAATCAACTTCGAGAAATGCATGCGATTTTCTTAGGAGAAGATCTTGCCATCGATAGCGAGGAGCTAAGTGCAACCTATCAGTTCTTGGTTACGACCTGGAAAAATCGTTGGAATAGCGATGTTGGTTTTAATGTAGAAGCATCTACAGAAGAAACCTGTACCGCTCCCGAAGGCACAATCTTTAGCGATGATGATTTAGTCGATCCGCAACATATGTTAGCCACATGGTCACGCATGATGCTGTTTTTTATGACGGATTATAAATTCCTACACGAATAGACGTTAGGCAGGAGTCAACAATGAATAGACGAAATTTTTTGAATATGCTCGGATACGCAAGCGCTGGAATGGCATTGCCTTTTTCCAAATTCGCATTAGCTGATGGGTTTACGCCCTATACTGGACCTTTGCTGGTAACGATACAGGCGAATGGCGGCTGGGATGTCTCTAGTTTTTGCGACCCGAAAGTTAATACTGATAGTACAGTGCTGAATAACTGGGCAAATGGTATGACGGCTAATGATCTGCCAAAAGCGGGGGGTATTCCTTATGCCCCGTTTGCAAATAATGCATCGCTATTCGAACGTTTCAGTAGCTCCATGTTGGTTATCAATGGCGTTGATATGCAAACTAACGCTCATGGTACAGGAAGAACGCATACCTGGAGTGGACGCACAGCTCGTGGTTACCCGTCTTTAACTGCTTTGTTCGCTTATGAAAAAGCGCCGCAATTGCCGGTTTCTTATCTTAACTTTGGTGGCTACGCGGAAACTGCTCGTTTAATTCGGTTTTCCCGCATTGACAAGGTAGGTGAGTTACGTCGAATTCTAGAGCCAAATATAACGGGCAGTGTCGCAAAAACGCGCAATTATTTCCCCAAAAACGATTTGATTGACATTGTTGCAGCACAACAAGAAAGGCTTGCTCGCATAAAAAATGAAGTGTCTCTATTGCCCCGGCAAAAGTTCGCAATGGAATCATATTATGAGGCACGCCCTAATGTTGACGCGTTAGAGCATTTCGCATCGGTTATTCCTGGTGATAGTGATATTGAATCGTCAAAATCACTATCACAAGCCCAGATGGCCGTGCTGGGATTTAAGGCGGGAGTTACCTGCGCGGCAGATGTGGAGCTTGGAGGGTTTGATACTCATACCAATCATGATGGTTTGCAGGAGTCTGCCTTGACTTCAGTATCGGAGACAATTGAATATTTGTGGGACTACGCCGAAGCGCAAGGGGTTGCCGATCGATTAACCGTAGTTGTAGGGTCAGATTTTGCGAGAACACCTTATTACAACAATAGTGACGGTAAGAATCACTGGCCAATTGGTAGCTATCTTATTATGAAAAAAAATGCCAGTTGGGCAAATCGTGTGATTGGTGCTACCGATGAATATCAAAATGCATTGGCCCTCAATCCACAAACATTAAGGGCCGATGGGGGGGCTGGAAGCGCGATACTGCACCCCATGCACATTCATAGCGCATTGCGCAAAGAGTTAGGGTTGTCAACGAATGGCTTTCAATTTAGTAATCTAGAAGAATTTGATTTCTTTAATCCTAGCTTAGGTTGAGAGGCATTAACTGATGAAATGTACTTTGAAACTATTCGTTTTACTGGCCACGATCCTAGTGACAGGTTGTTCCATTACTCCATGGGTAAAACCTTATGAAAGAGGTTACCTAGCAGACCCTATCATGAGTTTTGAGCCAGACGCGGTGTCGTCAAATTATATGCATCATGTTTATCAGGCACGCGAAGGATCGAGAGGTGCCGAAGGTGGTGGTAGCGGTGGTGGGTGTGGCTGTAATTAGTCGTGGAAAGTTCGTCAATAGATAAGAGGATAGTTTGTGTCAAAATACTTAAACTTCAGTCTCGTCGCATTGCTGGTTGGTTTGCTTCTGCTTGCCACACATTCTATGGCAAAAGTATTGCCAGAAGAGCGAAGCGACATAATGTTTCATGAATATGAGGGGGATGGCGTTACAATTAACGGGCCGTCTGTGTTGGTGCGAAAAAACTATATGGATAGTATATCCATAAATGCAAATTACTATGTCGATAATGTAACGAGTGCTTCCATTGACGTTTTAAGTTATGGCAGCCCTTATGTTGAAGAACGCACCGAACAAACTGTTGGAGTAGACCTGCTTCGCGATAAAACCATTTTTTCATTGTCCTATACCAATAGTACTGAAAGCGACTATGACGCTGAAACGTATTCTGTTGGGTTTAGTCATGATTTTTTTGGCGATTTAACGACGGTATCGGCAAAATTTGGCGTTGGGGATGACGTGGTACGTGCAACAGGCCAAGCCGCTTTTGAAGAATCGTTGTCGCGCAAGAATATTCAGTTTTCGATATCTCAAATATTGACGAAAAAACTGATTATGGGCCTCAATCTTGAGAGCATTGATGAAGATGGGTATTTAAGTAATCCTTACCGAAAAAGTAGCATCTTAATGGCTTCCGATTTTGGAGTAATTGATCGACAAGGCACCTGGGAGGAGGAAAACTATCCTGAAACCCGTAGCAGTGATGCAGCGTCGTTAAAATTAAAATACTACCTTCCGTACCGGGCAGCATTGCGGGCAGAGTATCGGTACTATTCAGATTCGTGGGATATTGAAGGTAGCAACTTCGAGCTCGGTTACACTCATCCTATCGAAGCATTAAATGTAACGTTAGATGTGCGTTATCGCATTTATCAACAAAGTTCTGCGTACTTTTTTGTCGATTTCTTGGACGCATCAAATGGAGAGGAAGTGCCTACTTATCATGGTAGAGATAAAGAGCTTGCTGAGTATTCAACGACAACCGTAGGCGTAGGCGTTAAATGGGAGTTTTTGTCTAGCCGTTGGTTTGTGCTCGATAAGGCTTCGATTTCCTTGAGTTACGATCATATCTCTTTTGAGTATGATAATTACCGATCAGCGAATGAAGTAGGCTATGAATTGGGGCAGGAGCCTTTGTTTGAGTTTGATGCTGGCGTAACTAGGGTATTCCTTACTGCTCTGTATTAAGCTTTTCAGGGTAAAAGACAGGTGCATAAGTTTCCATTTATGCTACCTGTTTGTGTTCGTAAATATAAAGCTGATAATTGGTGTTACTGGGCTTTAGCTTCAATTGGTTTTTGTGAGGTTTTCTCCAGTGAACTTGAGTCTCTGAAAAGGTTTCTATCCGAATCGTTAAGCATGAATTCGGATATGGAATTTAAGACACCTTGACGGGTTTTTTTATCAACAAGCATGGTCATCCCTAGCCAACCTAAAAGGGCAATTTTTCTTGAAGTACCCTGTGTTTTTGTTGTGTTATCTGAACGTAGTTTTTTCTCTATAAGTGTATTTAGGTGGTCTCTCTTTCTTATTAGTGATACAGAATTATCGAACATGTCGTGCTCCCTTTTTACATATTGCGTTGTTAGAGATAACAAATCTAGACGAGGATATAAAAAAGTCAAAAGATAGGGGCTCGTGATGAGTGTTTACACAGGATTAATAAAATTAAGTAAATAGAGTGAGTTACATGGTGTTGTACAAAATTCAAACTGCGCTTGGAGTATTAATGGAATAATAAATCCACTGGTCATGAATAATGGGTATTACATTAAAAATATTTTGACTGAAATTTAATACCCATGCCCTTGTTTGGGGCATGATTTTGGCTGGGGAAAGTTAGGTATTTCGAAGCTTAATGTTTACTTTTCTAAAATCAATGCTTAGTAAGCGTAAGATTAGGGGCATGTAATAAATATGTGGTAGTGGACTGTAGCCCAGATCCGGTTACAATTGGTTGGACTTGCTCAGTGGAAACGTTGAGTGACCTCAACACAATGTGTGTTTAACCAATACTAGGAACTTAAATATGTACACGCTTACCCATGAAGGCGATAAAGTTGGTACCACTAAATTAGAGAGAGGCGACCCTTCAAAACACGCGGTGTCAGGTGCATTCAATAACATTGGGGGCGCCAAAGCGCTGGCAGGGTGGATCAAGAGTATTGGCGGTGAAGAGGATGCAGGAGTTGTATTTGTTGTGCTAAATAAGGAATTCAGCTTGGTTGATCCGGATGAAAATATTGTTGATTTTGGAGATGCCACTCTGATTGCTGTACCTGAAGGTGATGAAGTCTTTCTCGATATTACCGGTTTGTCCGAAGATGTCTATAAAACGTTTTTTGCAGATCATATATCCGCTATGGATAGTGATAGTTAGCCTACCATAATGTAGAGCTAACGCTTGATTGATGTCTTCAACACTGCATAGGTAAATGATTATGGGCTTACTGTATTTTGTTACAACATTAGTAGCGGCATGGTTTGCCTATAATCTTTACCGTCCAAACTACAGCAGTGAACGTGGCATGGTGCCTAGTTTTCTCGCAGGATGGGTTGTTGGTGAGGCTATTCTTCATGTGATGGTTGCACAAGCTATAGCAACGACACTTTTTGCTATGGCCGGTGCTATTCATGGTTTTTTGGGCAGCCTTGGTATATTAATCACGATTATCTCATGGGTAGCAATGGTGGGCCATTATACGACGAGTTTTCGAGCAAAGCATGTTGTGGAAGATGCACTGAAAGCGGCTCTAGGTAACGGTTATCAAAACGAAGTTTTGCCGGAGTTACAAAGCCGGTTAAACAAGAGCATAGATGTAGAAAGGATCGCTAAACCGTGGTTGCTGGATCGTGATGACGTTAAACGGATAAAAAATATCAAGTACGATGTGCAAGACGGTTTGAATCTTAAACTGGATGTGTATCACCATAACACCCTACCAAGAAACTGCCCTATTTTATTTCAAATTCATGGAGGCGCGTGGACGAATCAACAGGGAAGTAAAAATGAACAAGCGCGGCCGCTGATGAACCACTTGGCGGCAAACGGTTGGGTGTGTGTTAGTGTTGATTACCGATTAAGCCCTAAAGGTACTTTTCCTGAGCATATTATTGATTGTAAAAAAGCATTCGCCTGGGTAAAAGAAAATATTAAGCAATATGGAGGTAACCCTGATTTCATCATCGTAACAGGAGGTTCTGCTGGCGGTCATTTAAGTTCCTTGTTTGCATTGACTGCAAATGACCCTAAATTTCAACCAGGTTTTGAAGAGGTGGATACAACGGTGCAAGGCTGTATTCCATTTTACGGTGTCTATGATTTCACTAATACCTATGGACTGCAGGCAAATGAGGGGCTGGGGAAATTACTACATCGTTCAGTAATGAAAAAATCGTTAGATGGCCATCGCGATCATTACTTGGAGGCATCCCCTTTACACCGGATTCATGAAAGTGCACCGCCTTTTTTTGTTATACAGGGTGATAGCGATACCCTTACGCCAAAGGAAGAAGCCAGAAAATTTGTAGAAGAACTTCGTAAAACATCTAATCAAGCGGTTGCTTATGCTGAAATAGTCGGGGCTCAACATGCGTTTGACTTATTTCCGTCAATACGTAGTGAGTATTGTAAGTTGGGCATAGAGCATTTTGCCAATTATTTGTATAGCAAACACCTTGCAGCTCGGCGTGGTGAGTCAAGCCCAGTGGTAATTAAGTTAGCATCAGCAGAATACTGATTAGCAGTATTACTTCCATTAGCGTTATTAATTGATAGTAATTGGCAACTTATTGCTATTTTGGTAGTCTACTGCTTTGTTCCGAGATGGTTAGTTAACACCGTTTCTTAATATCAGACGCATTAAAGAAGAGAAAATGACTCAAAAAGTGCTGACATATCTATTAGTTACGGTGATTGCTATGCAGTCCTTCGTTGCTATGGCCGATGTGCATCAGCCTCATCAAAGCGGGAACCAGCATTTAGAATTCGAGCATGCCCACGAAGACTTTGAAGTGCAAAAGAGCTTTCTTGATGAATTAGGCAATGTAAAGAACCTTTCTACGGCGTTAGATGACGTTTCTTCTCTTGATGAATATGATTGCCACCATTGCTGCCATTGCCATAGCGTAAGTTATCTTAAGGCTGCTGGTCTTGGGAATGAAGTGATTCCTTACAAGTCAAATCTGTTTCTAAGCTTATCTGTAGATTATCTTTTTTATACGCCATCTCCTGATTTACGCCCTCCTATCGTTTAGTCGAATGTTTAACTTTTTATTTTACCAAGTATTTTTGGTACTTAGACTACTTCGACTATTACAAATTTAGGGTGATTTCTAATGAAATTTCTTACGGTTATTGTTTTATCTGTTGCTTTGGCAGCTCCTGTTTTTGCAAATGAAAGTAATGATGCTTCTTCTGGTACCCGTGCCGGTACTCTTTCCGGTACATCATACAATACGACTATAGTAACCCAGCCAAACCAGCGGTGGATCTTCCAACGCGTGTCGGCAATTGCTAATGACGATGGCACAAAAATTAGCGGTCGGCTGACCGCGGTTAGGCGTGCCGGGTTATCTAAAGGGCACGTTGACGTGGCTGCTTTTTCTCCTGAGGGAACACTTTTAGCAGAGGACGCAACACATTATTCGCCTTCTACTTTAACTCGTAAGATGAAAAGCAGAGGTGGGGTGCGTTTTACTATTGATTTTCCTCAGCAATTACCACGTCAATCAGTGATCAAATTGTCTTTTCATGAAAACGACCAGTCAACGTCTATTGCTTCACTGCATGCTGTAAATATTTTGCGTTGATGGCGAGTGTGTAACACATGTTAGCTTGCTGGATTCATTATCAGCGGGCATCTGATGGTTTCAATAAAGGATAAATGTATGAGAGTGTGCTCCATTAAAAGCTTGGCTTTAGTGTGCTTGTTGGTTGCGTTTTTGCAACTAGCGGTACCTTCTTTTGCCAAAGCGTCAACAAATGAAAATAGCTGGCAATCGCAATTCCAAACACAGGTTTTACTGCATCCTGCAGTTGTCGCGATAAAAGAAAAATTGAATGCTGCAGAATCAAGTTTTAATGGTTCAGGCAAGTCAATCTATAACCCAGAACTATCAGCAGAGGTCGAAAGAGAAGGGGACTCAAATAATTACCGCATTGGCATTAGTAAGACCTTTGATTGGCAAGACAAAGTTGCGGTGCGACAATCACGGGCGACATCTAGGCTTCAATCTGCAAAAGCATCATTTCAAATGGCAGTCCAAACTCAAACAGCAGAAGGGCTAAATGCGCTAGTGTTATGGCGTGCTGCGAGTCGTCAGGCGGTGCTAACGCACGAGCTGGAGACGCAGTTGGATACAATGTTAGCGTGGATTGAAGAGCGACAAAAAAATGGTGATGTTGGGCAAATTGATGCAGAACTTGCTGTTTTCGGTCTTATTCAGCGGCTTAATGCAACCGCCTATGCGCAGGCAACCTTAAAAAAAGTTAAGGCGAAAGTAGATGCTGCGCTACCCCAACTGACGAAAAAACAACGATTAATCCCCAAGGCATTTTGGGATCGTGTAATTGATATGTCGAAAAATGCCGATAACATGCAGGCAAAGAAGTGGTTGGAGAGTCACCCGTCGGTATTGATAGCAAAAGCAGGCTGGAAAGAGTCGCAATCGTTCTCTGTGCTGGTAAAAAAAGATGCAAAAGCTGACCCGACAATAGGTATCAATGGAGGAAAAACAGGTAATGACAATGTACTGGGTTTGAGCCTGATGTTGCCATTAAATGTTATCAATAATTATTCCGCAGGTGTGAAAGCGGCGCAACAAGAAGCGTTATCGATGGAAGCGGAATATTATGCAGCTGTTCGTCAACAGAAGCGGTTAATTGGATCTTCGTTGTCGGTATTACAAACCTACCAATCCAAAACTCAACGTTGGAACCAGCTGATGAATGGCCGTGAAGAGCGTGGAAGCCAACTTATTAATCAGCAATGGCGCAGTGGAGATCTAAGTACTCCGGAATACCTATTAGCGTTGAATCAATTATCAGAAGGTCTATCTGCGGGGATTGAGCTGGAAAAACAATATGAGCTAGCTCGTATTGATTGGCTTTTACAATCCGGACAATTGAGCGCTGCATTAATGCGATAGCCAATGAAAAATGTAAATCCAAATTTGAAACAACGTCATTTATTTAGGTAATTGAACATGAATTCGATCGTTAAAATTATTGTTGCTGGTGCGTTACTGTCATATCTAGGCACCGGAGTTGCTTCGGAGCAACAACATTCAGAAGAATCACATAATCACGACAAAACTGTTGTTGGTACCAAGGAGAATAAAGGAGCGCACGAGGAAGATAGCCACGAAGATGAAGAGCATGAGGGTCATGAAGAGGAGCATGAAGGCCATGAAGATGATGAGCATACAGGCCATGAAGATGAAGGTCATGAAGAAAAGCCAGCAGTTGTTACGATATCTTCAATCCAGGCAAAGCTAGCCAATATAACAGTAGAGCGGCTCAACGCTAGAAGTATGGATTACCAAATTTATTCTCCCGGAGAAATTAAAGCCAATGGTTACACGAGCTATATTGTTTCTCCAAGAGTGGACTCTGTTGTGCTTCGCCGACATGTTGCACTAGGGGACCACGTTGAGGAAGGTCAGTTTTTAGTGACATTATTCAGTGAACGTGTTGCTGAGGCACAAGGAGCATTTTTAATTGCTAATGCTGAATGGAAACGGGTAAAACTTTTGGGAC
The DNA here is from genome assembly GCA_913063125.1 of uncultured Gammaproteobacteria bacterium. Lineage (GTDB taxonomy): Bacteria > Pseudomonadota > Gammaproteobacteria > Pseudomonadales > Ketobacteraceae > 42-54-T18. The sequence continues at coordinate 28,739 of CAJXZM010000004.1, forward strand.
GCAAGGCTGTTGGAGGCAAGCGGTTTTTATCTGCAGGTACCGGCTATAAAGCTAGTTATAGCCGGTTGTTGGCCTATGGTCTGTCAATAGAGGCGGTGAGTTCCCTTGTGGCGGCCCCTGATGAAGAATCGGGTCCATTGTTAGGTGAGTACACCCTTGTAGCAAATAGTCGTGGTGTTGTTCTTTCTGATGACTTTCATCAAGGGCAACGGGTTGCGTCAGGAGATTTAATAATTGAGCTAGCGCAAGAGGATGAGTTATGGGTTGAAGCTCGCTTAGCACCAAATACTTCTATGCAGATACCTCTAGGCACTAAAGCTCAAATTGACGTGGGTGGTGACGTATTCGACGCGCGTGTAGTACAAGCAGCGCATACCATTGATCCTAAAACGCGAACGCGAATCGTACGTTTGTTGGTTAACAATAAGTATGACCAATTACACCCTGGTCAATTTGCCGATGTGTATTTTTCATTTAAAACAGTAAAGCCGGTATTAGTCGTACCTGAATCAGCCTTGATGCGTGGTGCTGATGGTGATTGGACTGTTTTTGTTGAGGAAGTCGGCGGTGTTAAAAATGCCGAAGCAGATAGTTTTAGTGCAAAGGAAGTGGAGCTAGGGCGTGTTTTTGACGGGTGGCGAGAAATTAGTGGAATAGAGCCTGGCAGTCGTATTGTCATGAAAGGCGCATTTTTTGTTGCATCTGAAATCGCCAAGGGCGGTTTTGATCCTCATAACCATTAATCGAAGGTAATTATCATGTTGAATCGTTTGATTGACTGGTCGGTGACAAATCGACTATTGGTGGTGATTGCACTATTAGCGTTAGTGGTGTCATCTTTTTTTGTTATTCCTAAGTTAAATTTGGATGCATTTCCTGATGTGACAAATGTACAAGTATCCATAAACACTGAGGCGCCAGGCCTAGCCTCAGAAGAAGTAGAGCAGCTAATTACATTTCCGATTGAAGCGGTTATGTATGCACTGCCGGATGTTGAGGAGGTGCGTTCTATTTCAAAAACTGGATTGTCGGGTATTACAGTAGTTTTTAAAGAAGGTACCGATATCTATTTTGCTCGGCAATTAGTTTTTGAGCGCCTTCAGTCAGCGAAGGAAATGATCCCTAACGGTGTTGGTACACCAGAAATTGGACCTAATACTTCTGGATTGGGTCAAGTTTATCAGTACTTATTGGTTGCTGATCCTGATTCTGGGGTGGATATCATGGCATTACGCGCACTGAACGATTGGGTTGTAAAGCTGTTATTAATGCCTGTAGATGGTGTGACTGAAGTGTTGTCGTTTGGTGGAGAAGTGCGTCAATACCAAGTAAATATTAATCAATCGCGATTATTATCTTATGAGTTACAACAACAAGATGTGATTGATGCGTTAGAGAGTAATAACAGCAATGCTGGCGGTTGGTATATGGGTCGGGGGCAAGAACAGCTGGTGATTCGTGGTGTCGGCTGGTTAAGTAGCAGTGAAAAGGGCTTGGGAGAGTTACGTCAAATACCGTTAAAAACTATTGGTGGAGCTGTAGTGACGGTGGGCGATGTAGCGAAGGTAGAGTTCGGCGGTGAGATTCGCCAAGGTGCTGTAACAGTAACGCGTCGCGATGCAGAGGGAAAACCCGAAGGGTTAGGTGAGGTCGTATCAGGAATAGTATTAAAACGTATGGGAGCAAATACCAAGGAAACCATTGATGGAATTAATGATCGTGTAACATTAATTCAACAGGCGTTACCAAAAGGTGTACGTTTTGAAACGTTTTATGATCAATCAGATCTAATTGCCAAAGCGGTAGAAACAGTAGTAAATGCTTTGCTGCTGGCGTTTGTGTTTATTGTTGTTGTTTTGGCGTTATTTTTAATGAATTTTCGTGCCACGGTGTTGGTGTTGATCTCAATTCCTATAGCGATTGGCATTGCATTGATGGTTATGTCTTGGTTGGGTTTATCTGCGAATTTAATGTCGTTAGGTGGTATTGCCGTTGCTATCGGTATGTTAGTGGATGGTTCGGTGGTCATGGTGGATAATATGATTAAGCACCTATCTCATCCAGATGCGGAGCATGACGCTTTAGCTCAAGCTAGGTTAGGCAAGGATGATTCAGGTTCATACGGCTCCGACCCTCACGACGTGGTGAATGATACCCAAGGGATTGAATTGAGACTCCAAGAGGCAGGTAAAGAAGTCGTACGACCTATTTTCTTTGCTACGTCGATTATTCTTGTTGTTTTTATGCCTTTATTTAGTTTTGAAGGGGTAGAAGGCAAGCTATTTCAACCAATGGCAGTGAGCATCATGTTGGCGATTGTTGCTGCTGTATTTGTAGCAATTGTCGTCGTACCTGCTTTAGCGAGCCTTTTGTTTCGACGTGGCGTTAAAGAAAAAGAGAGCTTTGTACTTAAGCCTTTGGAAAAGTTATATCGGGCTGGGTTAGATTGGGCTTTGGGGAAAACCAAAGTCGTCATGGGTACTACGGTAGTTTTACTAATAGCAACTCTGTTTTTGGTACCGCAACTTGGTACGGAATTCGTACCAGAATTAGAGGAGGGTACAATTAATTTGCGAGCAACATTAGCTCCTTCATCAAGCCTTGAAACTGCGATTGATGTAGCGCCAAAACTGGAAGCTATGTTGTTGGAGTTTCCAGAAGTAACTTATGCTTTAAGTCGTATTGGGCGGCCAGAAATTGGTGGTGACCCGGAGCCTGTAAATAATATAGAGATTTATATAGGTTTATTGCCTGTTAGTGAATGGACTAGTGCGAACAATCGATTAGAACTTCAGGCATTAATGGCGATCAAGTTGGAGAAGTTTCCTGGGTTATTGCTGAATTTTTCTCAGCCGATTGCAACCCGTGTTGATGAGCTGTTATCGGGAGTAAAAGCCCAGTTGGCTATTAAATTGTTTGGTCCTGATTTGGATATACTTGTTGAAAAAGGTCAAGCTATAGAAAAGGTTGTCAAAACGATTGAAGGCGCACGTGATGTGGCTATGGAGCAGATTGTTGGCGAAGCTCAGCTTGTCATTAAACCTAAGCGCCAACAGCTTTCACGGTATGGCCTGGCCGTAGGGGATGTGATGGCCCTGGTAAAAGACGGCCTTGGTGGTAGAGAGGCTGGGCAAATAATAAACGGTAACGAGCGTTATGATATTTACGTACGATTAGCCGAATCGTTTAGGAAAAACCCTCAACGTATCGCGGAATTACGATTGTTATCGCCAACAGGGGCGTGGGTTCGTTTAGGTGATGTTGCGGATATCTCAATTGAATCAGGACCTCCTCAAATACGTCGTGATGATGTGCAAAGGCGGGTGGTAATTCAGGCAAATGTACAGGGTCGAGATATGGGAGGGGTGGTTGCAGATATCCGATCAGCAATCGCAGAACAAGTCTCTCTTCCCCCTGGGTATTCTGTTGATATTGGGGGGCAATTTGAAAATCAGGAGAGAGCTCAAAAGCGATTGGCACTTGTTGTACCAATATCTCTAACGCTTATTGCATTACTTCTATACTTTGCTTTTAATTCTATAGGGCAGGCAGCACTTATTTTGGTAAATGTACCTTTGGCAGTGATTGGTGGCGTGTTCGCACTTTACTTTTCCGGTCAGTATTTGTCGGTACCGAGCTCTATTGGTTTTATCACATTGTTTGGCGTTGCAGTATTAAATGGTGTAGTAATGGTTGAGAGTATTAACCAACGTGTGAGTGATGGGCTTAACGTAGATAAAGCTATTTTTGAAGGAGCTATTTCTCGACTACGCCCTGTGCTGATGACCGCTATGACCTCTGTGCTAGGTTTGATTCCCATGATGTTGTCTACCGGTGTCGGGGCTGAGATACAGAAACCCCTAGCTATTGTTATTGTAGGCGGTTTGGTAACGGCAACATTCTTAACGTTGTTTGTGCTACCGATACTCTACAAGTACTTCTCAAAGGCTAAACTGAGGGATATGCAATAAGTGATTAAGACCTAAATGGTTATTTAGAATGTTTTCATTCCGGTGGAAGGTACATGTAATGTGTCTTCCCCGGATATGAACATATCGTTTTTACAAACTTTTATTCATTGGTTTCTACCACTTCTTTAAAAGAGTGTTGGCGCAATCCAAAACGTTGTCGGTATTCATTCATAGTCATTCCTGTATTACGCTTAAATAACCGTCTAAAAGAGCTTAGATCTTCATACCCAGCATCCCAAATAATTGCATTTGCCGGACTTCTACTGTTCTCCAAGCAGCCTTTTACATGCTCAAGTCGTAAACGTTGCAAATAGCTGCTAGGCGTTTCTCCTGTTGCCTTTTTAAAGCGCCTGCCTAACTGTCTCTCACTTATATTGAACTGTTGAGCAAGTTCTCCAATGAACACGGATGTAGTGAAATTCTCCTCCAACCAATTTTGTAAATTGATTACCGTGTTATCGCCGTGGCGTTTATTGGGTTGAAATAAGGCAAAAGAGGACTGCTTTATTGGTTCAGGGTCTATTAACATCATTTTAGCGGTGAGCAAAGATAGTTCTCGGCTGACTAATCGTTCAATAGTAAACAAAATCATTTGATTGATGGCCGAAGAACCTCCGCTACTAATCATATTGCCATGATCAAACAACATGTCGCTTGCATCAAAGTTTTCGTCTGGAAACATCTGCGTAGCCACATCTTCCATTGCCCAATGGCAGGTCAGCGTTCGGCTTTGGGCTAATTTGCTGGCAGCCATAAGAAGGTTTCCACTACAGGATGCTGCTATGAGCGTACCTTCACCTTGCCACTTACGTAACGTTTCAAACCAGGCTTGATATTTCTCTAGTTCACTTTTAATTCTTGTCGGAGAGCCTATCGCTTCGATGATACCAGGGATAACTAATACATCGGGACGGGGGGTATCGCCGAGAGATTGTAGGGGACCAATAGAACAGCCGTTATAAGCCTGTTGATAGGTATCTAGTCCAATCAATTGAGTGGTAAACAGGTCATACCGCTTGCGCATAAAGTGGCCGTGGCAGTAATTGGCTGCCACAAATAAATCTAAAACGGCCATTACTCCAGAAGCTTGGCAGCGTTCTGATACGATAATCGCCACGTTTATCATTGAAATCACCATTTGCTAGAAAATAGATACTGTAATTAGACATGTAATATCAGTTTACGTCAGCATTTCGTGTTTTGAAATGCCGTATAAGACAATATAGGTGTCATATCGGTCATATGTCTGATATGGCACTCTAGTGGTCATATGGGCCTCTCCTTCTTTGACCTTCTTGCCTTTAATCTAGTTACAACTTCACGTAAGAGGCTCATATTATGAATAAAGATTACGCTCACTGGGTTTTACAGCACCGGACATTGGTGATTTTCTTTACGCTGCTTTTAGTCGTTGCTATGGCCAGTGGTATACCCCGCTTACGGTTTAGTATTGATTATGAATACTTTTTTGGCCCAGGTAATCCTGAGTTACAAGCTTACGAGAAAATTAAAGCGGCTTATACCGACACTGATAATTTGGTGTTCATTGTTGCACCTAAACAGGGAGATGTATTTAGCGTTGAGTCGTTAACGGTGGTAGAAAAGTTGACGGAGAAAGCGTGGATGCTGCCCTTTGTTAACCGTGTTGATTCGATAACCAATTTTCAACATACCTATGCCGATAATCAAGGTGAGGATTTGGTTGTTGAATCGTTGGTGGAGGATGCAGGAAATCTAGATGTCGATGCTATCAAATTGGTGCGGCAAATTGCATTAACCGAACCTAGCTTAAAAGATTTTATGCAAGCATCTGATGGTAGCGCAACGTCGGTTATTGCTACCTTTAACTTGCCTAATAAAAGCCCACAGGAAATTGCGGATCTGGTGGTTGTTGCTAAAACAACGATTAGTGAACTACACAGCGAGTACCCAAACGTCGAGATCAAGCCTATCGGTCTTACGATGCTTAGTTATACCTATGGCCAAGCGAGTCGGCAGGATATTAAACAATTAACGCCACTGATGTTTTTCCTGGTGTTGTTGTTAGTAGCGTTACTAACGCGTTCTATTTGGGGAACGGTACTGTCAATGATTGTTATTGTTATGACAGATTTGGCGGCCTTCGGTGTATTTGGATGGTTAAACATACCGATTACGACAGTAACTGCAGTCGCACCAACAATTGTCATGGCCATTGTTGTTGCGCATTGTGTGCATCTTATTGAGACCTTTATGCAGCAATGGCAGGAAGGGAGAACCAAAAAGGAGGCACTTGAGCTTGCCATCGAAATGAATTTTGTGCCGATATTTATCACTAGCCTTACGACATTGATCGGCTTTTTGGTAATGAATTTTAATGATGTTCCTCCATATCGGGATCTAGGGAACTTAGTCGCTATTGCAGTGGTAGTGGCTTTTATTTTGAGCCTTAGTTTCTTGCCTGTTTGTTTGTCGTTGTTGCCAACACGTCAGCGAAAAATACAAAGTCACCACTCGTGGCTTGGAAAAATGGGAGGGTGGGTGGTAGAGCACCGTACCTTGGTTATGTTATCAAGTGCCGTTATCTTTGTTGGGGCAGTTTGGTTAGTTCCACAAAATTCTTTGAATGAAAAGTTTGTCGAGCAGTTTGATGAACGTTTTGAGTTTCGACGGGATAGTGATTTCTACACCGATACTATCAGCGGTATTTATAGTATTGAATATTCCATTCAAGCCCCTGGTGAAGGTGAATTAAAAGCAGTCTCACCTAAAGCGTTGGCGCAGGTTGATCAGTTTGTGCATTGGCTTCGAGAGCAACCGGAAATACGGCACGTCTATAGCATTACCGATACCTTCAAACGTTTGAACAGAAACATGCATAACGATGCTGATAATTGGTATCAATTACCTTCAGACCCTCAGCTAGCTGCGCAATACCTGTTGCTTTATGAAATGTCGTTACCGTTTGGTTTGGATGTGAATAACCAACTCACTCTCAAGAAAGACGCCACAAGAGTACAGGTACGTTTTGATGACATGCCGTCCTCGGAACTACTCCGTATGGAGAATCGAATAATGGATTGGTGGCAGCATAATGCACCCGATTATAACGTTACTGGTGCGAGTACGACGACGATGTTCACACATATTGTGAAGCGAGCGGTCGACAGCATGGTAGGTGGCACATTACTCGCTTTTGTTCTGATCTCCGTCGTTATGATTATCAGCCTTCGTTCTCTTAAATTAGGCTTGCTAAGCTTGGTGCCTAATATTGCCCCCATTGTTATAGGGCTTGGAGCCTGGGCAATATTGGATGGAGAGATTGGAATGTCGTTTGCGGTGGTTGTTGTGTTAACGCTTGGAATCATTGTTGATGATACGGTGCATTTTCTTAGTAAATATCAATTTGCACGTAAGCGATTAAAGCTTGACCCGAAGGCCGCCATACAACAAACATTTTCTACCGTAGGTGTTGCGCTTTGTATTACCAGTCTTGCGCTAGTAGGAGGGTTTGGTGTGCTCAGCTTGTCTGGCTTTGCACGCAACAGCGACATGGGACTTATGGCTGCGATGACGGTGGGTATTGCTCTGTTAGTTGACCTTTTGTTATTACCCGCTTTGTTGATGGCCGTTGAACAACGACATTCTAAAGCCGCACAAGTTGCAACACCGGATACAACACACAATATAAACATAACTCAGATTCAGGAGATATAGTATGAATCCTTCTATTGAATGGTCAGATCTTATTACACAACAGCAATCACATGTTCAGCAGCATCCTGTGTTTAATGCGATATCTAAAGTATTGTCTCTGATGGGGAATGTATCACCTGCGCTGAGTGGTAAGTGGCTTAACTCGTTATGGTTCAAGCCACAATCAATGCCTTTAAAAAAGGAAGACAAATCGTGGCTTGATACCGCAAATACAGAATGGATGTCATTCAATGATAAGGACATACCGGTATATCGATGGGGAGAGGGACCTTCGATTCTTTGCGTTCATGGTTGGGGAGGGCACAGTGGTCAATTCACCCCGATGATAAAAACGCTTGTTAATAAAGGGTTTCAGGTAATTGCTTTTGATGCACCAGCACATGGTGCTGCAGCGGGTAAACGGACTGATCTCACTGAGTTTGCAGCGATAATCGAATGCATCATTAAAAAAGAAAAATCACCATTACATATTATTGCCCATAGTATGGGCGGCGTTGCCAGTGTAGATGTGATTAATCGTGGATTTCCCGCGTTGTCGTTAACGTTAATGGGGACACCATTAAGTTTGGAGTATATTGTTAAAGTAACTCAGGCGCAGATGGCGCTTGGACGTAATGTTATGAATGCACACAAGCAATTGATGGAAACAAAGTTTGGGCGTGGAGTATGGCAACGTTTTGATTTATTGAAAAGCAACAAAGATTTGGCGATACCGTTGATGCTAGTGTATGACAAAGATGATACTCAAATCCTTTTTGAGGTGTCAGGGTCGTTACAACGACATTGGGGACATGCTAAATTAATAGTCACTGAGGGTTTGGGTCATAATCGATTGTTGCGAGACAAAAATACGATATCAGGCGTGTTAGATTTTTTACATCATTCAACGTAGTTATTTTGGGGGGTTATTTTGGGGAGTTATCTAAGGAGCGGTGAGCATCCTGTGGCTGTCAGTTTTACGGAACCTGGTTCGAGGTGAGATGGATGGGATGGAGGATTAAGCGGGTATATGCCTCGGTGATATACCGAGGCATATAAGTAATCTATCCCATAACATTGAATGTAGTTACTTTTGTTCTATGTTTAAGTAAGTGCTAGAAATTGGGGTAGGGCGTCATGCCATCTGGTCTAACACAGCGAATTCGCCATCTTGGCATCAAACCTAAGTTTGTCGTCACGTTTATTAGTGCATCGCTAATATCAATGTTCATTGGTTCACTGGTGATCAAGGCGTCCATTCAAGAGTTTCAACTCGGCGAACATTTCAAGCTCGCTCAATCAATTGCTAATCAGGAAAAACAGCTTTTACTCTCGGCAATTTTACCTGAGGTGGCAATTTCCAAGGCCATTGCTTCCGATAGAAGTTTGCAGAAATGGGCTGACGATGAATTCAACCCTGCTCTTAAAGCGGGAGCGATGACAGAGTTTAACGCATATGGAAAGCTATTCTCCAGTGGACAATTTTTTTACATTGTAGATAAGACAAAGAATTACTATACAAACCATTCTCAGGACCAGTTTTTTCCAACAAAGGTTCTGTATCAGTTGGATTTGTCGAAACCAAATTTCAATTGGTATACCGATGCCAAGCAATCCGGCAGTGAATACTTAATTAATCTAGATAACGATGAATATACAGGGGAAGTCTCTGTCTGGGTCAATGCACCGATTCGAAATGGAAAAAACATCGTAGGACTTGCAGGAACCGGATTTCCTATTACAGAATTTTTAGAAATATTTAGCTCTGTTGATTCAGATAAGTCGATTAATATGGTTGTCGATGCGTCTGGCGGCATTCTTATTCGTGCGGGTGAATTTTTTCTTGATAGATATAGCCTTAATGAAGGGGGGCTCAAATCCAGGAGCCAATTGGAAACGATTATTGACGATAAAGAACAGTATAAAAAACTACAAGAGCTTTTGGCTAGCTTGAAGAAAAACCCTTCACAATCAGTTTCACTTACATTAGGGCTGGAAGGGAAGTCATGGTCGGTTGGGATTAGTTATTTGCCCGAATTGGATTGGTACAATTTTTCGCTTATCAATGTGAATAGACTGGTAAATAATCAGGCACTTGAGACCTCATTCTCTATTTTTCTAATATCAACATTTACGTTGATTGTATTAGGGCTGATTTTGGTTGATAAGACCATTTTATCAAAAATCAGAATTTTACATCGGAAAGTGGATGAAAGCTATCAACATGGTGACCAGCGGCCGTTAGTTTTGGAAGGAGACGAGTTGGCGCAACTGGAAGCAGCCTTTGAAACCATGAGCCATACGTTACATGTTAATATGGAGGATCTTGAGAGCAAGGTTGCTAAGCGAACTCAGTTGTTGAAAGAAAAAAATATACAACTCATTGAGCTGGCTTTAACGGACCCTTTAACAGGATTGCTAAATAGGCGCGGTTTGATTGACCGATTTGGGGTCGAAATAGAACGAAGCAGACGGGAGAATAGCTTAATAGGTGTGGTGATGGTGGATATTGACGATTTCAAAAAGGTTAATGACCAATATGGGCACGATGTAGGGGATGCGGTTATTCGGTCCTGTAGTACGATCATTGCAGAAACATGTCGAACAACCGATGTTGCTGCACGCTGGGGAGGCGAAGAATTTCTAGTGGTTATTCCTGATGTCAATATCGATGCATTAAAATCGATATTAATGCGGATACTTAGAGAGATTCGGGAGTTTCGACTATCGTTAGACCAAGGGGAGGTGAGTTATACTGTCAGCATGGGGGCTGCGATAATGAACCCAGCGGAGACAGATATGAATGAAATGATAGGTGCAGCTGATTCCGCGTTATATTCTGTTAAAAAGGAAGGCAAAAATAATTTCTATATTTCCGGCTGTTAGGCTTAGTGATTTCGAGGAGAGTTGTGGTGAAACTTTCATATGAAATGACCTGTCTGTTCTGAAAGGCAGTTAACTTCAATAAACTAGAGCAAGTCTGAGTTACTACGACTGATAGCTGAGGGAGCGGGAAGCTATAGGAGAGAGTAAATTATCTCCTATAGCGTAAATATAAATTCTAGCCAAATATCTTACCGAAAAGTCCTTTCTTAGGCTCTGGCGCTTCAGCGGATTCTTTTTTGGCAGCATCGGCTTCAGCACCGTTTAGCAATATTCCAGTCACAGCGGAGTCCATTACCACTTTACCCATCAGCTTGCCTTTAACTGTACCGCCTAGTTTTTTCTCATCGTCCATCTGTAACGAGTAGGATAATGTCATTGGTACTGGCTTGCTTATCTTACAAGACCATTTCATGGTATCGCCGCTTTCGATCTTACCCTCAAGCACTTTTTGTGGACCGTGTTCTTCGTTTAGAACATTACCAACCAGGTCTTTGCCACGAGAATCGAGTACCAGATTACTAAATTGGTCACCTACTGGTGATTTGATAGTGAGCTTCCAGGCATCACTCACCGCTCCAATCTTAACCGCATCAATGTCTACGCCGCCAACATGACTGTTTTTGGTGGAATTCATGTCCCTGAACATTTTGTACTCATCTTCTGAGAAACCAAGGTTACCCAAATCATCAAATGCATCATGAATAACAGACCAAGGAGAGCTGTCATTCATTACTGTTCCCATCTGTTTTGCAACGGACTCTATGGTGTTATCCACTTTCATGGTTTCAGATGCTGCAAATACTACGCGATAGAACTGACCACCACCTACGGAGAAAAATTCGCCATTAACATCACAGGCTTCGTGACATAGATAAGCAATAACCGATGCCAGTTTATCAGGGCCAAATTCATCTTCTAATTTTTTACGGAAAACACTTTCAGGTAACATCCCAGACATTCGAGTGAAGGCAGCGGGCATGATAGCGTTGACATTAATGCCATGCTCTTTACCAACCAATGCAAGGTTATTGGTTAAGCCCAAAACGCCAGCTTTCATTGTTGGGTAGGCTATTTGAGGAACAAAACCTAGAGCGGAAGAAGAGGCAGTGTTAACAATGCGACCATATTGTTGCTTGACCATATGTGGCCAAGCAGCACGCATCGTATTTAGAGTCCCCATGACATGGACCGCGTGTTGCTGCTCCATTTCTTCCTTTTCTATCTCAGGGAAAATGGCGGGGCTAGTAATGCCTGCATTATTAATAAGGATATCAACGCGCCCCCAGGTATCCATTGCTTGCTCTACGATTTGTTTGGCAGATTTCCACTCAGATACACTGCTTTTATTCGCAATGGCTTCGCCGCCAGCATCCTTGATACGCTTGACTGCTTGCGCCGCATAGGAGGTATCGATGTTTTGGTCCATACCAAGCGGGTCTCCGCCCAAGTCATTCACAACAACCCTGGCCCCGTGCTTCGCTAAGTACTCTGCGTACTCATAGCCAAGTCCTCCACCTGCTCCGGTTACGATCGCCACTTTGTTCTCGAATTTGTATGACATGTTGTAGTCCTTGTATGTAGTCGCAAGTAGTTGGAGTAATGACACTAACCCTACACTACTGACTTATGAGTTTTCCTACTACAGATGAACTATATATCGCTATTTCTGGGGGGGAGGGGGGGGCTAAGCTGTGCCGTGTTGCCGGGAATTATGTACATTGCTTTGTTATGTATAATCGAACGACTGCTATAAAGAAATCATCATTCCTTTATAGCAGTCGTTCGAAGCAGTGCCGATAGCCATTATTTGGTTATGATTAGAGCTTACCGTGGCTTAATTACATCTGCGACTGTAAGTAATTTTGTAAACCGATTTTATCGATCAGTCCGAGTTGCTTTTCTAGCCAGTATGCATGGTCTTCTTCTGTGTCTTCTAGCATTTGAACAAGTATCACGCGGGTGTCGTAGTCTTGCATATTTTCGCAATCTGCAATGGCTGTTTTAAGTGCATTAACGACAGCGTACTCTAAATCAAGATCGTTTTTTAGCATCTCCGCTACGGTTTTGCCAACGTTAATAGGGTCTCGACTACTAAGGCACGGCGTGCCCTCTAGAAATAAAATACGTTTGATTAGTGCATCTGCGTGGCCTGTTTCATCCTCCATTTCGTGACCAATGCGTTCATAAAGCTTTGTTAGACCCCAATCGTCGTACATTCTAGAGTGAATAAAATATTGATCCATTGCAGACAATTCACTAGCCAGCAAGGTATTGAGGATGTCGATGACCTTTGGGTTACCTTTCATGATGTTCTCCGGTGTAAAGTGGTGGGTCAGAAGGTTTAGCTGTGGATCATAGATTGCATGTAGTTCTCAATTCCTATGTTTTTGATGAGTCCTTGTTGTGTTTCGATCCAGTCGGTGTGATCTTCTTCTGATTCCAATATATCTACGAGAAGGTCGCGACTAACAAAATCCGCAGCTCCTTCGCAGTACGCAATGGCACTTTTTATATCTGCCATAACGGTTGTTTGAAGAGAAAGGTCACAATTCAGCATTTCTTCAGTGTCCTCACCGATAAGTAGCTTGCCGAGTTTTTGCAGATTGGGAAGGCCTTCTAATAATAAAACACGTTCAATTATTTTGTCAGCGTGCTTCATGTCTGCGATAGACTTTTTGTATTCATGTTCGTTTAACTCATCTAATCCCCAGTTTTTGAACATGCGGGCGTGAAGGAAATACTGGTTGATGGCAATGAGTTCATTGCCAAGGCAGGTGTTCAACAATTGAAGGACTTTTGCGTCACCTTTCATGGTGATATCTCCGTTGTGTGAATAGGGGAGGGGCTATCCTGATTGGATAGACGACACTGGAAATCAAGTTTAGTCGGGTAAACGCAAAAAGCCAAACCTATTTTTATAGGTTTGGTTAATGAAGAGGGAATGGGTTAGAGAGCTCCCATTAATTCATATAAGGTAGCTTACGCTTTAAGTTCTTGTGCGAGCTGGAAACCTCTTGATAGTTGGAGTTGAGAAAGAGTATCGTCAACCACGCCTTTAGCGAAGGGGACGCATTGACCGCAGCAATTACCCACACCCAGCTCTGATTTAACATCTCTAAAGCCGCTGGCGCCTTCATGAATTGCGCTACGAATGTCTCGATCGCTTATTCGGTTACAAACACATACCAACATGGTGAGGGGCTCCGCTATTAACTTCAATTTTTATACATTAATACAAATGCGAAGCGTTATCAAGTGGTACTGTGTATCATTACCAAATGTTACCTATTCGCATTAGTGAGGCGTGGGGCTATTGATCTTAGTGGGTAGAGTTATCTTGTTGAATTTGTGGGTTTTATTCTTGTGCCTAACTCACTATTGGCTGACTATAGTACTTAACTTAAAAATGTCGTCTAACTAAAAATAAGAAGAATAAAGAGGATTACCTATGTGGGAAACCATCACTACTTTTATTTCTGGTATATTTAAACCAGCAGCTGACCTGATAGATAACGTGCACACCTCTGAAGAAGAGCGACTTTCGCTAAAAAATGCGCTGGTGGAACTTCAAAGTGAGGTTACCAAAAAGCAAATTGAGTTGGTTAGCAAGCAAATGGACTTGGAGCGGCAATTGCTAGACTCAAAATCCAATATTATTATGGCAGAGGCTAAAAGTGAGTCGTGGATTACGCGTAGTTGGCGACCAATCACAATGTTGACGTTTCTGGTATTAGTTGTTCTTAATTCCCTGGGACTGATAACATTAGAAGAGCAGTTTTCCCATGATTTTATGATGTTAGTACAAATTGGATTAGGTGGCTATGTGGTAGGTCGATCTGCAGAAAAGGCTATTCCTAGCATCGTTAAATCACTAGGAAGTAACTGATTTTTGGTGGGGCGTTATCCCTTATTGGTAGGCAGATGCATGTCTTCTGCTATTCCTCTGTATATTTATTGAGATTGTACATAGTAAGCCGCGTTTAATTGGGGGTTACTTGAACTTATTTGAGCAATAGGATTTTCATGAGTGTAAGTAATGCTGCGGTTGATGCCGTGTTTGCAAAATACGCAGAAAAAGATGTAGATATTCAGTCGCTGGCAGAACCAGATCGATCGGTGATTCTATCTATTAGTGCGCAAGGTATTATAGATAGTGGTGGTTTTATTACATTTTTTGAGGATGATATACAGGAGGGTGTGGACTACCAGTGGTTTGTAGATGCTTATAGAAACATTGGAATTGAGCCGCTAGCGAGTAACTTTGCTGAGATTTTATCGCTTTTCCCTGAAGGTAAACCTCAGGTGGACCTAGATGAACGTCAAAACCACCTGGTTCGGTTCTTTGATGATGAAAGCCCTGAATATATCAATATCTTAGGTGCATTAGAGAACGCCTTTTTTGATAACAACGGCAGTGTGTATGCGGCGGCTGAGGCATACATTACTTCAAAGAGTTGACCGTAGGGGTTAATGAGTTGTGTTTTGAAGTGAATGACCTTTTGGGCCCCTTGGAATAGACTGTCTACTTCGTTCAAAAGCAGCAGAAAGGTCATATTATGTCTGAATTAGCCGTAAGGTCGCTGTTAGCGAACCCTGTTAAAGTGGCAAGGCGTGTCGCCAGTAACGCCAAAAAGCGCTTTTTTGAGGCAGAGAGCCTTGTTCAAGCGGGAAAGACGCCGTTTGACCTAATATATGAAGGTGAAATTGCAAAACTCCGTTATTACCCTCCGTTGAGTGAAGCAACGATTAAGGTAGGGGATGAAGATGTTGAAGTAGCAAAAACCTCCCATCGAATACCCCTTGTTATTGTGGCACCGTTAGCCGCGAATATGTATATCTACGACTTATTTCAAGAGCGTAGTTTGGTGCGTTATCTACGGGCCAAAGGCTTTGAGCTTTATTTGATAGATTGGGGTGTTCCCGAGTGGTCCCAAAATCACTTTACACTCGCGACCTATTTTGCTGAAAAGATGCCTAAGATATTGGCAGAAGTCAGGCAGCATAGTGGTCAGCAGCAATTAAGTTTACATGGGTGGAGTCTTGGTGGGTTGTTTAGTACCTGTTATAGCAGCCTAGGTGACCCTGATATCGCCAATTTAGCCTTGGTTGGCGCCCCTTGTGATTATCATGCCAATGGGGAGTTGGGTAAGCAGTATCAGCGTATGGAAAAACAACTGTCATGGATTAAAAAGACAACGGGGTGGCAAATACATAATAGTCCTAAGCGATGGTGGCGCTCTCCGGGCTGGATGAATTCCCTTGCCTTCAAACTAACCAACCCTGTTGGAAGTATTCAAGGTTACTTGGATTTATTAAAAAACCTGCATGATGAAGAATATGTGATTGCCCACGCGACAAATGCTGCATTTCTTGACGATATGTTGGCATATCCTGGTGGTACGGGTCAGGATATTGTTCATTATCTTTGCGCAAACAATGTTCTTGCTAATGGCCAGTTGCCCATGCAAGAAACGGAAGGGGTTATTAGTAATATTCAATCCAATATTCTTATGGTATGTGGTGATAATGACCCAATTGTTACTCGGGAAAATAGTGTCGAACTACTAAACCATGTAAGTAGTAAAGATAAGACGGTGTTGGATGTTGCTGGTGGGCACATGGGTATATTATCAGGGAGTAAAGCGCCGGTAGAGATATGGCCAAAAGTGGCCGATTGGTTGGCAGCTAGATCAAACTGATACAGCATTCCTTATAGGTATAGCTATAGTTAAATTGTTGGGGTGTTCATATGAACACCCGTTAACTGTCGTTGGAGTGTTATTTGTATCATTTCTTTGCCTATGTTTCTAAGCTGAAATACATTCTTAGATGGGGCCTTAAGCGCAACGTTGAAGATGAGAATGTTAAAGAGCACAGTTTTGATGTGGCTGTGATTGCTCATGCATTAGCTATCATTAAAAATCGTTATTTTGATGGTGACCTTAATGCAGACCGTATTGCCATGATGGCGTTGTATCATGATGCAAGTGAGGTGTTGACGGGGGATTTACCTGGACCAATTAAGTATTTTAATCCAAGTATTGCTGAGGCTTATAAAGAAGTGGAGAAAGCTGCAGAGCAAAAACTTATTACTATGCTTCCAGATGAAATGCGTTCTGATTTTTTATCGCTGATAGATTACAAAGCTTCAGGAAATGAAATTGGCAGTCTTATTAAGAGTGCTGATATAATTTCAGCATATTTAAAGTGTATTCAGGAAGTGGATGCTGGAAATTCAGAATTTGTGGTCGCTAAAAAACGGGTAGAGCTGTTACTTAACAATAATGCTCAACCAGAGGTGAAGTTCTTTATGGATAAATTTGTACCAAGTTACTGTTTAACATTGGATGAGCTAGGATAAATGTTTCTATCATTGCTCCCATGCCGTAACTCCCTGGTTTCAACGCAGTTCACCCGAGTGGAATGTTTGTGTAACAACTCTCGCCTAACTTTGGCCGATTAATTGGTAGGGTATGAATTGTTGAACAACTAAGAGCCAAGGGGTTATTTGTTATAGGAGTGCTGCAACTTGTTTTTTAAGCTCAGGGAGAACGTCTTTAGCGAACCACGGATTATTCTTAAGCCAGCGGTTATTACGTGGGCTAGGATGTGGCATGGGCAGAAGTTCGGGCCAATGGTTTTGCCATAGCCTGACGGTTTCTGTAAGTGTGCGCTGCTTGTTACTACCAAGGTGCCAGTCGAGAGCGTATTGCCCAATTACTAGCGTTAGTTCGACATTTGGCAGCAGCTCTAGTAATTGTACTCGCCACTGATCTGCGCATTGGATTGGAGGTGGTAAATCTCCGCTTTTACCCGTCCCAGGATAGCAGAATGCCATAGGAAGAATGGCGATTGCCGATTCATTATAGAAAACATCGCAATCAATACCCATCCAGTCACGTAGGCGGTCACCTGATGGGTCGTCAAAAGGTATGCCTTTGTGATGAGTCATTCTTCCGGGTGCCTGACCGGCAATGAGTATCTTTGCTTCAGGATTTAGTTGAAGAATCGGTTTTGCCCCAAGCGCTAGATCTTGGCATCGGTTGCATGCACGGACATCGCTCAATAAAGACGAAATGTCACTGATCTTGATTTTATTGTGAGTCAAATTTTCACCCTATCTATGCGGCGACTTTGGTGTGAGTTGGACAAAATTCACTTGGCATTACTATAACATATCGCAAAGGCGTCCTGAATCATGGGTGCAATGGCATTAACCAAATCGAAGCCATTTTAAACGGCTCAATAAATAACTAGCTATCACAAGGGGTATCATATGGAAACGGTAACCTTTGCGCCAAATATTTTGGGTTTCGAACGGATGAGATTAAAATAAAAATAAATCACGTAAGTGCTTGACGCATAAGGGGGGTTTGGGTATTATATGCACCTCTTCGATGCGGGGTGGAGCAGTTTGGTAGCTCGTCGGGCTCATAACCCGAAGGCCGTTGGTTCAAATCCAGCCCCCGCTACCACTTTTCAAAAAAGGCCTAACATGAAAATGTTAGGCCTTTTTTTGTTTTCACCTCACGTTAAAACTCCCTGCCTTGAAACGCGTTATTCTGAATGCAATTACTTTTGTGAAGGTTAGTTCTGAAACGTCAGGTGATCTGTTATGAGGGCGAAGAAAGGAATACCTTCTGCGTTACCTGTATCGGTGCTTTCATCTTTTTTATAGTGCCAACCCAAATGTTCACCGCAACCCTCGCAGTAAGCGTATTGCCATAGGTAACCTGGAAACCAGGAGAAGTGGTTGGTAAATGCCCCACTTACAATGCAGCCGCTAGCGATATCAAAGGTTTGGATATCAAAACTCATGCCAGAGGGGTTGGTGAATACATGATATGCACTTTGCCCTATTGAGATTAAAAACAAAGGGGATGTAATGGTAAAGTGACAGGCTTTGCAGATGATTCGCGGAGTTTCTTTTAGGGATTTACTGTTTTTTAATTGAGGAACTAGGCGTGACAAGGTGTCTGGTTCGGCAATCTTGGTAGGGGAGTCATCATTATGATCCAGCGCCAAGGGGGGCTCTGCTTCATTTTCGGGTGTATGTTGGGTGCTGTGTATATTGTCGTTATTATCCATGAGGCTTTAGGTAGTAAGCAGCATTATTCTGTGTGTCTTATGCTACCACCACTTTTACAAAAATCCAAAATTCAGACAAAAAAAAGGCCCCCATAGAGAGGACCCAAAAAGAAAAAGGTACTGAAATTACTATAGGTGGTGATTAGCCAGCTATTTTAGCTCGAAGTTCTTGAGCTTTATCTTGTGCAGTTTTGCTAAGCTCTTGCGCTTTATCTTGAGCTTTTTCAGAAAGTTCCTGAATGTCACGAACACGTGAGTTTACGGTGTCGCGAGCGTCTGAAATGCGAGGCTTAACGCTACGAACATAGGCTTTTTCGATGTTCAATTTAGCCAATGCTGTACCCATTGTTGCATTCCAGTTTGCACGGAAGCGGTTATCATAAGTTGCAACGTTTAGGTTGCGAACAAATTCTTTAACAGTAGGGTTGGCTCCACGGATTTCAGAAACAACTTCAGAGATGTTTAATTCTTCAGCTTCAACGTTAGCGCCAAGCTCTTTTAAGATGCGAAAGCCTTCAACTTTAGCGCTATCTAGTTGCTTGTTTACTTGCTCTTGAATCTGCTCTATTTGTGCTTTTACTTTATCTTGCATGTTTGTTTCCTCATTATTCCCAAAGTGTGAAGCGACCTTAAAAGGCCTGTTCGCTTGATTTGTGTGCATATTATCGTCAGAAATTAGAATGTTCTGCCTAAATATTCATTTTTCCTTACAAAATATACGACCCCGCAGTCATATGGCGGACGGATTTCTAATAAACAAACGCTATAAACAGCGGCTGGTGCGAATATAAGTTTTCTTTACATTGTGTTGTTAAACAGCGTAGCGTAAGTAATTGGCTTTTCTTGTTTATGGCGCCGGTACACAGCGTTTAGATAATGTATTGGTTAGTATGGATTTGCCTTTTCGTCTTTGAGGGTGAGGTTATGTCTAAATACCATAAGGTTTTGATTATCGGTGCTGGGAAGATTGGCTCAGCTATAGTCCAGCTATTGGCGGAAAGTGGTTTTTACCAGGTAACCGCAGCAGATAAGGCACGTACTTTTTTAGGCAAGCTAAATGATTTAGATAACGTGTCGACGCTGCAGCTTGATGTTGCTGAGTCTGGAGCGCTGTCTAAAGCACTAAAAGGGCAGGACGCCGTTGTCTCGGCCTGTTCTTATGATATGAGTGCAACCATAGCGCAGGCTGCTTTAGCAGAAGGTTGCAGTTATTTCGATTTAACAGAAGATGTTGCAATGACAGGTGCGATTAAGCAGATAGCAGTGAACGCTGTTGCTGGTCAAGTCTTTATGCCCCAGTGTGGGTTGGCACCTGGTTTTATCGGTATTCTTGCCTACCACCTGGCGGGTAAGTTTGAGCGTTTAGAGTCAGTAAAAATGCGGGTTGGAGCGTTGCCTAAGTATCCCTCAAACCGAATGATGTACAACCTAACCTGGTCGACCGATGGGCTGATAAATGAATATTGTAATTTATGTGAAGCTATTGAGCACGGAGAGCGAATTGATCTTATTCCCTTGGAGGGGCTGGAATGCTTTTCTTTGGATGGTGTTGATTATGAAGCGTTTAATACCTCTGGTGGGCTTGGCACCTTATGTGAGACGTTGCAGGGAAGGGTTGAAGAACTAACGTATAAAACGGTTCGTTACAAAGGTCATCAGTACCTAATGCAATTTTTGATGCAAGACCTTCAATTGGGGGTGGCTACTCGACGGCCATTGTTGAAGCAGATATTTGAAACATCCATACCGATTACCAAACAAGATGTTGTTTTGGTTTTTGTTACCGTGAAAGGCTATAGGGACGGGCGGCTCGAGCAAATAACAGATGCACGCAAGCTTTATCATCAATATCGTAATGGGGTGCATTGGAGTTCAATTCAATTAACAACCGCATCTTCATTGTGTGCGATTCTGGATCTGCATTTTGAAAAAAAACTTCCTGGCACAGGTTTTGTGCGTCAGGAAGATGTGGATTTGGTGTTGTTTGAAGCTAATCGGTTTGGCCAAGCTTACAGTAAAAGCACCATCTAATAGGAGGTATTAAGAATGGATACGAAAACAGTGTTTGGCCAGAAAGACGGTTGTTTGGTTGGTACCGCTAACGAAACCTTGCCCTTGGTTTCCACTGGTGGAAATGGGGCTGCTTGGGCTGCTGTGTGTGTGGGTGAAAATGAAGGGTTTGTGAAGGCAGGGTCCATGCGAACGTTTTCGATTCATTCACCGATTGATAACCAAGTGTTGGGGCATTGTGGGATTGCAGAAAAAGCGTCAGTGTTACGGGTGATATCTCAAGCCCATGAAAGCTATTTGCAATGGCGTATTGTTCCTGCACCAAAGCGGGGGGAGTTGATCCGGCGTTTTGCAGAAAAAGTGCGGCAAGATAAGGGCGAATTGGCAAAATTAATTACACTAGAAGCGGGTAAAACGTGGCAAGAATCTCTCGGGGAGGTTCAGGAAGTGATTGATGTATGTGAATTCGCGGTAGGCTTGTCTCGCCAGCTGCACGGGTTAACGATTGCTAGTGAAAGGCCAAACCACCGGATGATGGAGCAATGGCACCCTTTAGGTGTTGTGGGTGTTATCACTGCATTTAATTTCCCTATGGCTGTATGGGCTTGGAATGCCGCTTTGGCTCTTGTGTGTGGAAATGCGGTTGTATGGAAACCTTCGGAAAAAGCACCGCTATGTGCATTGGCTTGCCATCGTTTGTTGGTGTCAGCGTTAAAGGATATGGGTTTGCACTCTCGTTATCCTGCCTTGTCAGTTATTGTTAATGGGCATAAAGATGTTGGAGGACATATTGCGGATAATACAAAGATCCCATTGGTGTCCGCAACAGGATCCGTTCCAATGGGGCGTAGCGTGGCAGAACACGTTGCTCGCCGTTTAGGCCGTACACTTTTGGAGTTAGGTGGTAATAACGCATTAATTGTTACTTCTAGTGCTGATATGGACATGGCGCTAAAAGCGGTGGTGTTTTCTGCCGTTGGTACCAGCGGTCAGCGGTGCACGAGCCTGCGCCGTCTATTTGTTCATGAATCGGTAGCGGATACGTTTCTAGAAAAATTAATTTCCACGTATAAAACGATTGCCATTGGTGACCCTAGGGATGAAGGCAACCTATGTGGCCCCGTTATTAATGTGCAGACACGGGACGTAATGTATCAAGCAATAAACGACGCCAGCAGTAGAGGAGGGCAATTGCTCGTTGGAGGCAAGCAGTTGGCCGGAAGGCTGTTTGAGGAAGGTATCTGTGGTGGTGTGTACCTTGAACCCGCGATAATGGCAGTGTCTAGTGATGAACCTTTGTTGCTACAAGAAACCTTCGCACCACTGTTGTTTGTGGTTCGTTACCAGTCGTTACAACAGGCTATTACATGGCAGAATGATGTACCTCAAGGGTTATCGTCTGCTATTTTCACTAATGATGTTCGAGAAGCTGAGATTTTTATGTCCGCAACGGGCTCTGATTGTGGGATTGCAAATGTTAACATTGGGACCTCTGGTGCTGAAATAGGCGGGGCTTTTGGTGGTGAAAAAGATACCGGGGGTGGAAGGGAGTCTGGGTCAGATGCGTGGAAGCAGTATATGAGACGTACAACCAACACGATTAATTATGGTGATGATATTCCTTTAGCGCAAGGAATACGTTTCGAGCTGTAATGATTGGCCATGGTTCTGGTATTGATGGTCTAATTCTACTAATCTACGGTTCTAAATTTGTGTTAAGGAGTAGATGGTATGTACATAGCGATGAACCGATTTAAGATAGCATTAGGCAAAGAACAGGTATTTATTGATATTTGGAATCAACGAGAGACATTTTTGGATGAAGTTCCTGGTTTTACCAGCTTTAACCTATTGCAGGGAGAGGTAACCGAGGAGTACGCGTTGTTCGCCTCACACTCTGTGTGGGAGAGCTTGCAGCACTTTAAAGATTGGACAACATCTGAGGCGTTTAGAAAAGCTCATGCTGGAGCTCGAGGTAATAACGATATCTATGTCGGGCCTCCAAAATTAGAAGGATTTACATCTGTTCTGTAGTTAAAATCAGATTAATGGTGATGCATTTTGTTAATGTTTTTCAGGCTTTATAGTCTTAGCGTTGTTACTGTTTCTGTTGGGTTGTTATTCGGTCTAGGACCTATGGCGGCCTATGATTATCAGTCTCTGGGTTTTATGCACATATTAGTGATCGTGGCATTTTATGCATCCTTTTCATTTTTTAAGAAAGATGTAAAGCTGATGTCAACGCATTATGATTTACGTACGACTATGGAGCGGACGGTTAAAAAAGCGGGTTCGCGTTTAACGCAATCGTTAACTGTATTGTTTGTTGCTGTATTGTGGTTGTCTCCGTTGTTGTTATCTGCGTTATGGTGGGCGGCTGGGCAGCTTCATATTGATATGAAATCTACAGCAGTTCCTTTTTTGTGGTCGGTATTGTCGTTAAGTGGGTGTATCTATTTGTGTGTTTTGAATCCGGTGTTGCGTAAGAAATATAAGTAATAGATATTATTTATTCTGTTTAATAAAGAATACCGCGAGGGCAGGCATTAATACAATGGCACCAATCATATTCCATATGAACATGAAGGTAAGTAATATGCCAATGTCTGCTTGGAATTTTATGTCAGAAAAATACCATGTGCCAACACTCAAGCTGAGCGCTATCCCAGTGAATACGATAGACTTGCCTGTTATTTGTAACGCCGCTAGGTAAGCAGACTGTAATGGTGCTCCGCTGTCTAAGTGGTGACGTATTTTTGAATAAAGGTAAATTCCATAATCAACACCGATGCCAACGCCTAGTGCGATTACGGGTAGGGTTGCTATTTTTACTCCCATGCCCATTTTTGTCATTACCGCTTCACAGAGAATGGAGGTAAGAAACAAAGGTAATACAATGCATATTACTGGGCGTATTGATCGAAAAGAAAGGAAAATCATTGCACAAATGACGCTATAAACCATGATTAGAATACGTTTTTCGGCACTTGCGATAATTTCATTTGTTGCGGCTTCTGCGCCAGCGTTGCCTGATGCAAGGATGAAGTTGGCCAGAGTGTCGCTGTTGTTTGTCTTGGCAAATGTTTCGACAGCAGAAACAACATTGGTCAGCGTAGTCGCCTTATGGTCTTTTAAGTATATAATTACTGGAACCAAGCTACATTCAGGGTTTTGATAGCCTGACGGTAAATAGGTAAGTGCGCCGCCAATAATCTTCTGGTTTTTGGGTAATTCAGACCATTTAATATTTCCTTCGTTGAACCCACTTAATACATGTTTAATAACTGAAACTAGAGAGTCAACTGACTCAACTTCATCTAAGCGCTCTATTTTCCACATAAATCTATCGATAAGTCTAAGAGCCTTGTAGCTAGAGCATGCTTCGGGAGGGGTCTCAACCATCACAACCAGAACGTCGGCACTGATGGAGTAATTTGTAGTAATGAAGTGATTGTCAAGGTTGTAGGCCGAGGTAGGGTGTAGTTCAGGGGCCCCTGGATCTAAATCTCCGATTTTTAGATCCTTTCTTATTTCATTGCCTACTCCAGCGCAAATAAGGGAAATCAACACAATGCAAAAGGCATATTTAGGCTTGACGAGCTTTGATAGTGTTAACCAGATTACAGATGGCGATGCTTGTTTTTTCTTGACGAACTCAATGGCTCTATCTCCAATTCCTACATAGGACATTGCAATGGGAACAAACATAAGTTTAGTTAGGATTATCGTTGCGACACCTATGCTTGCTGTAATTGCGAGTTCTCGTATAACACCTATATCAATAAACCAGAGTGTTACAAATCCAACTGCATCACTGATTAAGGCCAGTAACCCGGGTAAGAAAAGAGCTCTAAATGTATTGGTTGATGCATCGTAGGGGGTGGCACCCTCTGCAATTTCAACGCTCATCTCTCCAACGTACTGAACACCATGGCTAACGGCAATGGCGAAGACAAGAAAAGGAATAAGCATCGAATATGGGTCTAAACCAAATTGAATTGATTCAAATGCGGGATTAGCTTTAAGAAAAGGGAGCCAATATTCACTGTCGCGAAATACCACCATCAATTTTCGTAGCAGAGTTACAATGCCTAGTTGCCAGGCAACAGCCATCAGTGACCCAATGAGTATTACACCAGCAGAACGAACGCAGCGGCAATCTAAGATCAGTAAATGAAATGTTATGATGACTGTAATAATAAAAAAGCCTAGAACACCTTTGGCCCCCTCAATTAGAGCGCCCACTTTTTTGGCAAAACCTATAACATGAATTTTAACGCTGTCCGATTCAAACTGTTGTCGGATATTGCTCTCTAGCTCCTCTGAAAGTAATCGGTAGTCAATGTCGTCATCATTGTTGCCCTCTTGTTTGTTTGAGTCTTGTTCAATAAGAGGCAAGTACACGATAGTGGAGCGAAGGTTATCAGCAACGAGTCTTCCAATTAGATCTGATCTTAAAACATTTCTTTGGAGCTCCAATAATGATTCTGTCGAGCCATTATAACCAGGGGGGATCATTTCTCCGCCACTAAATCCAAATTCATCGGCCTCAGTCCAGCGTACATTTGGCGTCCATAGCGACCTCACCTTTCCTTTGTTTACGCCGGGTAGGTAAAAGCCTTCTTCTGTAATTCTCCGTAAAGTCTCTATAAACTCTTTATCAAAGATGTCTCCCTTGGTGTGTTCTACTGCAATGCGAATATCATTGCCCAGGCTCAGCTCGTCTTTATGTTTATAGAGGTTTTTTATGTATGTATGTTGAAGGGGCACCATTTTTTTCATGCTGGTGTCCATTTCGAGATCATAGCTGTGGTAGATCAAAAATATAGTTATCAATAAGAATGCAAATAGGAATGCAACCCTATGATTAAACAGTAGATTTTCAAGAAACGAGACTTTTCTTGGCATGCTGGACGTAGCCTGAACTTAGCAAAGGTGTTGAGCGCCTGGGGTGGGGATTTCCTCACCCTAAAGATGAAGGTTAGTTGGTTTAATGCAAATTTGCATTGATATTGGGCTTCAAGCAGACTGTTCTGATGCGCTAGTCAAGGTATTGAATATCTATTACCCTTTGCTACCCTTAGAGGATAATGTTCAATATTCACACCAGGCAATCTATGCGTTTTAAGCAGCTGTTATCGGTCTTCATCTATGTGAGTGCCTTAAGCGTATGTTGCTTTCCTCAGGTATGTGCAGCTAACAATAATATGCTGGATAACGCGGTAATGGCGGAGGGAGGGTTGGAGCCGGGCGTCTGGTATTATAGCGAAGCAGATGCCGGTAAACCTATTGAAAAGTATACCTCTAGCCTAAGGCAACAACGCTTTAAACGGGCCCCAAATCATTTTAATGCAGGTATTTTACAGCCTCCTCACTGGTTTAAAATACCTCTTGAGATTGCTAAGGATTATGATGTTAAAAAATTCCCCATTGTTTATTTGAAAATTGAAGCCCCATTACTTGATAGTATTCATGTTTACCATGAAATTAATGGTGATATTTCCGAGCTACCTCTTACGGGAAGCAGTTTTCCTTTTATACAACGGCCTTTAGAAACATCGTCGTTTATCTTTCCAATATCGGTAAAGCCTAGTGAGAAACATATCTTTTGGTTGCGCGTTATCGCTACCAACAATATGCAACTGCCTATTACGCTGCAATCTCCAGAAAACCACATGAAGAATGAAGGTATTCGGAGTATTGGTTATGGTGTGATATTTGGTATTTTATTGATAATGTCTATATACAATCTGTTTATAGGGTTGATGGTGAAGGATGCCACCTATATCTACTTTAGCCTAATGTTGATGGCCGCTTTGATTCATCGGTTGATAGTGACAGGTTATGGATTTCAGTATTTTTGGGGGGGATTCCCGGAAGTAAATGCTGTTTTGAGGCCTATTACTGATAATTTTCTTTGTGTTGTTTCAATTCTTTTTGCTCAAAGCTATTTGCAAACAAAGTCCAACGCACCAATGGCAGATAAGTACCTTACATTGCTGCTCTGGGTTACCGCGATTAGTACAATGTCAGTGTTTGTTTTGCCTTACGATAATGCACTTAGCCTGGCTTTGTGGCTGCTTCTTATCAATTTCCTCTCTTTATATGGAGTAGGTATTGAGGTGTGGTTGAAGCGTATAAAAATGGCGCGGCTATTTGTTATCGGTTGGTTTGCGTATCTGGCAGGGGGGATTGTTTCAGTATTAACCGTGTTAGGGGTGTTACCTTCCAATTTTTATACAGTGCATATGGTCGAATTTGGAGTGCTGGTTCAGGTGGTTACTCTTTCAATGGCACTTTCTAGGCGAATAAGTGTTATGCAGGAAGAAACCATTAAGGCGCAAGAGAAAACTGTGATGCATATGTCTCGATATCAGGGATTGTATGAAAAATCACTTGATGGAATATTTGAAGCGGACAAGGAGGGGAACGTGTTGCTCTCGAATCCTGCATTTTCCCGGATTACAGGGTACCAACCTGGCAGTGCTTTACAGAGTGACCAGAACAGTATTACCCATTTTTTTTCAAATTCTGAGGGGTTTAATGAAATTACCAATGAGCTTCAAACTCAGGGGATAGTACAAGTTAAAGAGTGTGAAATAAAAAGGTTTGACGGTGAACTAATATGGGTAAGTCTTTCACTACGCTATTCATATATCAATGGAATAAAAGTGTTTGAAGGCAATGTTAGAGATATTACTGAGTACAAAGAAAAAGAAAAGGCTCAATTAGCCCAAAAAAATGCGGAGGCAGCAACTACAGCAAAAAGTGCTTTTTTGGCCAATATGAGCCATGAAATTCGAACACCATTAACTGCTATTATTGGTTTTGCCGAAGATGCTAGAGATGAGAATATGAGTGAGACTGAACTGAAGGAGTCAGTTGATATCATTGTTCGAAGTGGGCACCATCTGTTAGACGTTATTAATGAAATTCTTGATATCTCTAAAATTGAAGCAGGTAAATTGGAGCTTGAGGTTCTTAATGTAGACCTGTTTGCGTTGATGAGAGATGTTCAATCAGTATTTGAGCAGCGAATTCAGGCAAAAGGGTTGACGTTTACGTTGGATTATCGTTTTCCTCTACCTGAAAAAACGAATATTGATCCAACTCGCGTGAAGCAAATTATATTGAATTTGCTTGGTAATGCTTTGAAGTTTACAGAAGAAGGTGATGTAAGGCTTGAGGTGCACTATAACAGCGTTGAAAGGCAGCTTGAGTTTGTCGTGGTAGATACGGGGGTTGGAATGACGCCTTGCCAGCAGGAAAAGATTTTTGACGCCTTCACTCAAGCAGATGTGTCTACAACTCGGTCTTATGGTGGGACGGGGTTAGGGTTAAATATAGTAAAACAGTTGTTGCAGTTAATGGGAGGTAAGGTAACGGTAAGCAGCGAAGTGGATGTTGGTTCCACCTTTAAAGCGTGTATACCTGTGAATTATGAAAGTACAAAAGATTTCATCGTTTCCTATGACCAAATAAAAATTGAGAGTGTTGAAGCCAAGAGCGCTGTGATAAGGCAGCTAAAGGGACGAATTCTTTATGCAGAAGATAATCCGGTGAACCAGCTGTTGGTGAAAAATTTGGTAACGAAAGGCGGGGCTGAAATAGACGTAGTCAATAATGGCGTTGAAGCAATTTTATACTATTTGGAAAATAAACCTGATCTTATCTTGATGGACATTCAGATGCCCTTGATAGGGGGGGTTACTGTTACAAGATTGCTAAGAGCCTATGGGTATAGTGTACCGATTATTGCGTGTACAGCGAACGTAATGGCCAATGAAAAAGAAATGTATCTAAAAGCAGGGTTTAACGACTGCGTTGAAAAACCTATAAACAGGCCGCATTTTTATGAGGTACTTTCTAGGTATAAAGCCTCGGGAGAAAAGATAAAGTTTGAGGGGAAGATTTTGGTAGCTGAGGATAATGAAGTAAACCAGGTGATTATTAAACGTTTTTTAAATAAGCTTGGAGCCGATGTTTATCTGGCCAGTGACGGGGAGGTCGCATTTGAGCAGGCAACCAATGGTACATTTGATCTTATTCTTATGGATCTACAAATGCCTAAGCTTAGCGGGCTAGATGCGGGAAAAAAGCTACTATCTTTGGGGTGTGAAACGCCCATTTACGCATTGACGGCGGATCCGGACAAGCAAACGCAGCATGAGTGTGAGAGTGCAGGGTTTCGTGGTGTGTTGCTAAAACCCCTTGATAAGGTGGCGATTAAAAATGTATTAACCGACCACCTTAGAGCGATACAGTAATTGTGATTGAAACTATAGATATTGCTATTATTTAACGGCAATAATATAAGCTTCGTATCCTTTATCTGCCATTGTTTCTAAAGGAATGAAACGTAATGATGCTGAATTGATGCAGTAACGTAATCCACTTGGTGCTGGGCCATCTTCAAATACATGACCTAGGTGAGAATCGGCTCCGGCGCTTCTAACTTCAGTGCGTGGAGCAAATAATTTAAAATCTTTATTTTCAGTTACTCGCCCATTCTCTATTGGCTGAGTAAAACTAGGCCAGCCAGTACCAGAATTAAATTTATCTTTAGATGAAAATAGTGGCTCACCGCTAACGATATCAACAAATATACCCGGTCGTTTCTCATCCCAGAAGCCTTCGCTGAAGGCTCTTTCTGTCCCTTCATTTTGAGTGACGTCATATTGTAACTCTGATAAAGAGCTCTTTAATTCAGCATCGGATGGTTTGCTATAGGTCTTTGTACTCATGATTGCATGCTCCATCTTGTTGGATGAGTGGCTGTCATTTTTCCAGTGTTTTGCAAGGAATTGATCTCGGCCTGAATTGTAACGATAAAAATTATATCGGACAGGATTTTTTTTGTAATAATCTTGATGATAATCTTCAGCTGGGTAGAAAGCTGTAGCATCAATAATTTCAGTCACGATAGGTTTAGAAAATTCCCCGCTAGATCCAAGGTCTTTTTTCGATTGAATCGCAATGTTCTTTTGTTCTGTCGTGTTGGCATAAATGACTGAATGATATTGATAACCACGGTCAACAAATTGCCCTTGGCCATCGGTGGGGTCAATGTTGCGCCAAAATACATCCAGTAGTTGCTCATAGGATACGGTATTCGCATCGTATTTCACTTCAACCGACTCTACGTGGCGAGTTGCGCCTGAGGCGACTTGCTTGTACGTAGGGTTTTTGATTTTTCCACCCGTGTATCCTGAGATAACTTCATAAACGCCATCAACTTTTTCAAGGTCTGATTCAACACACCAGAAACAACCTCCTGCAAAGGTCGCAGTGCTAAGTGTTGTTGAACTGTTCATGCCGGCTTTAATTGTGGATGATGCAGTTTCGGCATTTTGAGAGCAGCCTGTTAATAGAAGTGCTCCTAGTAAATAACCACCCATTGATAATTTCATAATAAACCTCGGTAAGGACTGTAATAAAAGGGCTGTAATAAGCTGATAGGTTCAGTGTGGCGAAAAAAGGAGGGGCTGGAAAGGGGGTAGAGGGCGATGTTATGAAAACGCTATGGTTTGTTATAAATTTGTTAGAAATACCCCTAAAAAGGGGTATTTAAGGTGTGAAAAATAGAATAAAAATACGGGAGAACAGTGGTTTGTGTGTTATTTTTTAAGTTCTGCCCATAAGTCATACTCGTCGGAGTTTGTGATTGTTGTATCCACAATATCTCCAGGGTTTAATGAGGTTTCACCATTGAGGTATACCATACCGTCAATTTCTGGCGCATCTGCCATACTACGGCCAATGGCTCCTTCACCGTCAGTCTCATCAATAATGACCTTTTGTGTGGTACCTACTTTCTTAAGAAGCCGCTGAGTACTGATTTCTTGTTGTTTTTGCATGAAACGATCAAAACGTTCTTGCTTAACCTCATCAGGGACATGATTCTCTAGCTTATTGGCCTGAGCACCTTCTACAGGTGAGTATTGGAAGGCGCCTACTCGGTCTAGCTGGGCTTCATCAAGAAAGTCTAATAGCTGGTCGAAGTCGTCTTCAGTTTCGCCTGGGAAGCCAACGATAAAGGTGCTGCGCAAGGTGATATCTGGACAGGTGTTACGCCAGGTGTGAATACGCTCAAGCGTATTATCAATAGCGCCAGGGCGTTTCATCATCTTTAAAATTCGAGGGCTGCCGTGTTGGAAGGGAATATCTAAATAAGGAAGTATTTTACCGTCAGCCATTAAAGGAATAATTTTGTCGACGTGGGGGTAAGGGTACACGTAGTGCAAACGTGTCCAGACGCCTAAGTCACCAAGGGCTTCGCATAGCTCCTGCATACGTGTCTTGATTGGACGGCCTTGCCAAAAGCCTGTTCGATATTTGGTATCGATCCCATAAGCGCTGGTGTCTTGAGATATTACCAACAGTTCTTTAACACCAGAATTAACCAGGCGTTCAGCCTCCTCCATAACATCGCCAATTGGGCGAGAAACCAGCTTTCCACGTAAATCGGGGATAATGCAGAATGTACAGCTATGGTTACAGCCTTCAGAGATTTTCAGGTAGGCATAATGCTTCGGTGTTAGCTTGATTCCTTGTGCTGGCACCAAATCGATGAGGGGGTCGTGTTTCACGGTTTGAGGAACGTATTTGTGTACCGCTCCTACAACCTCCTCGTAGGCTTGAGGGCCTGTTACTTCGAGAACACTTGGGTGAATATCAGTGATCGCTTTCTGATCCTTCCCCATGCAGCCGGTTACGATAACCTTGCCATTTTCTGCGATAGCTTCACCAATTGCTTCAATTGATTCAGCTTTAGCGGAATCAATGAAGCCACAGGTATTAACAACGACGATATCAGCATCTTCATAGGTTGGTACGATATCGTAACCATCAATTTTTAACTGAGTTAGGATACGTTCGGAATCAACAAGCGCCTTAGGGCAGCCTAGTGAAATAAAACCTACTGTTTTACGTTCTTCGTTGTTACTAGTCAAATGAGTGCACCGCTAATGTAGAGATTGTCGAGATAGTTTGAGGAAGTCTGAGGTAGTGATAAGCGAGGCATCTTACCCAATACTTGATCAGTTCGCTAATAGAACAAAGAAAATACTAGCGATAACCCCGGTTAATGTTTATTTGCCAGGGATTTAATGGCGATTAACATCCAAATAACATTAAGGAATAAAGGGCCATAGACCTCGAAATACGCGGTGTTGACTACTATTAAGCAAGATCCTAATAGGTTTAATAAATGGTAATGTTTGCTGGTGGTGGAGAGCACTTGTCTTGAAATTTGTAGATATGCAATGAGTAAGGCTGCTGCCCCGAATAAGCCAATGCCTTGCATGAGGTAATATAACATTAACGTATACAGTTCCGAGTGTTAAGCAAATATTCGCTGTGCCCAAAGGGTGAGGCCTGCTGCAACACTACCAAAGTGATCGCCATCCAACACCTCAATAGAACCAAGATTTTTTTCAATTGCTTGGCGAATAACGGGGGATTTTGCTGAGCCTCCAGTGATATAAATAAGGTCTGGCTGGCGACCTGCTTGAGTGATGACATCTTGCATCAGTGCTATAACCCTCGTCAGTGGTCGTTTAATGGCATCGGAAAATTGTTGTTGTGTGACGTCACAGGAAAGCCCTTGTTCAATGTAATCTAGTGCTACTTTGTTTGCGGAGTTATCAGATAGAGCGATTTTACATTGTTCGGCAGATCGAACGAGATGGTGGTTTTGTTTTTGTGAGCGTAATTTGATAAATCGTTGAAGCAGTGCCGGCTCAGTGGTATCTAACATTAATTGCTGTAGGCTGTAGCTGGTTTCTTTGCTGTTAAATGCAGATTGAGAGCCAACATTGTTTGTAGTGACTGCATCCCAGTATGGTTGAGTTGGCATGGGTAAGCCGCTTTTTAGTATGGATTGCATACCGAATAACGACATGAGGTTTTTTCCGGCTAATTGAATATCTAAATCATTCCCCCCAATACGTTCGCCACTATGGCCAAGGAAATCGGCACTGCGTTCTATTTTATTACGATGATTTGGGCCCATGTTTACCATTGCGCAATCGGTTGTGCCGCCACCTATATCAACCACAAGAACGGTTTTGTTTTTATCAAGCCTAGCCTCAAAGTCGAAACCTGCTGCAAGGGGTTCAAACAAAAATTCCACTGAAGAAAACCCCGCACGTTTGGCCGATATGGTGAGAATGTCGATGGCTTGACGATTACTTTGTTCAGAGTTCATACCTTGAAAATTCACAGGGCGACCTATGACAGTATGATTGATAGTTTGCCCCAGCTGGATTTCGGCTCGTTGTTTTATGGTTTGCATCATTGCTGTGACAATGTCTTCGAAAAAGTGCACAAATTCAGGCCGCAGACCGCTTGCACCCAGGAACGATTTTGGCGACTTAACAAAATAGCCTTCTTCTGGCAGTGAGAAATATTGATCAAAAGCTTCATGGCCAACATAAAGACTTTGTTCGCTGGCAGCGATATCGTGTTCGCGTCTAACCCTGCGTGCTTGATTAAGAGGGTTTTCCCTAAGCGCTATAAAGCTGTCTTGTAGCGACTTTTGAGGTATTTTTTGTCCTACAGACTCACAGATTAACTCTCGTTCCAAGGCATACAGGGCGGAGGGCATGAATGTTCGACCATGATCAATGGCAATTAGCTGTGCACTCTCATCGGAGAAAACGCCAATAGCGCAATTTGACGTGCCGTAATCGAATCCAGCGATCATAGTGAAACCTGTAGTTGGTTATGTGACGTTTTAAAAAGATCGCGAAAAATAACATATAGAATTAAGGCAAGCTAGTGATAAGGGCCGATGACAGAAAGGTAAACCTGTCAGTCACCATTTATAGCACTATTTTTCTGTTGTGGCACACTGGGAACCAGCTGGTTCTAACTGTCGGCTTCGTATAGTTTGTAATGTAAAGGAGGGTGAAATGACTTCAGCCGAAGGGTTTGGTTGCGCAACTAAAATATTGGTGACGGGGGGGGCGGGTTTTATCGGCTCCCATGTGGTAAAAATCTTATTAGAGCGGTATAACGTGCCTGTTAGGGTGATGCACCTGCCCAACGATAATATGATTAACCTACGGGGTTTGGATGTAGAGCTGGTTTCTGGCGATATAACTTCTTTAAAAGATGTCAGTGCGGCAGTGGAAGGCTGTGACGTTGTATTTCACTTGGCTGCGGTATATGCATTGTGGCTGCCAGATATGACGCTGATGGATCGTGTAAATATTGGCGGTACTCGTTTGTTGTTTGAAGAGTGTGTAAAGCAGGGTGTGAAACGTGTGGTATATACCAGTTCATTTGCACGCTTTGCAGGTCAAGGGTTGGATGCTACGTGTGATGAAACATCCCCTTTTAAGCTTGGCTGTAGTTACTATTCACGGACAAAATATGAGTCCCATCAACTGGCAGAGCTCTACGCAAAGAGAGGGCTAGATGTGGTTATTGTTAATCCTGCGTGTCCTCTTGGACCTGGGGATTATGGCCCAACACCAACCGGGCGAGTAATTGCGGATGCGTTTAATTTACCCGTGACTATGGGAGTTCATACGGTATCGAACTATATCGATGTTAGAGATTGTGCGATGGGGCATGTGTTGGCCTTAGAGAAGGGGGTAACTGGGGAGAGTTATATTTTGGGGGATAATAATGTCAGTCACCCAGATCTAATGCGTAGCTTACAGAAAGTTGTTGGTTTAAAACGTCCCTTGATCACTGTATCACCAAACGCATTGTATCCATTGGCATACTTGATCGAAGCACATGCTAAGTATGTGACACATAAAGCGCCATTCATGACACGGGTAGAGTTAGAGATTTCTAATGCGGGTTTGATAGCCGATCCAAATAAGGCCAAGAGTGAGTTGGGGTTGCCTAGTCGCCCTATTGAAGAGACCTTGCGTGATGCGATTAGTTGGTTCGTTCAGAATGGCTATATCACGAATAAACAGGTGTGTCGTAAATTTGAATAGGGAAATACCGCCACAGCTTGGTTAATTGTATAGTAACTTGCTGGTTTTTAAGGTTTTTTGTGTTTATTTAAATAAGGGGTTGACGGAGGGGGTGTGAATCAATATTATTCGCCTCGTCTTCAGGATGAAGTGTTGCGGGAATAGCTCAGTTGGTAGAGCACAACCTTGCCAAGGTTGGGGTCGCGAGTTCGAGTCTCGTTTCCCGCTCCAAATTATAAAGGTCGTTACTTTCGGGTAACGGCCTTTTTTGTGTCTTTTTTGTGTCTTTTTTGTGTCTTTTTTGTGTCTTTTTTATTTTCGAATATATAAAAAAAGCCTGCAGAGCAGGCTTATGAGTTGGCACAATAATATTTTTAGATAATGCGTTAGACGGGCTCTTCCTCTTTTTGTTCCTTGGTTTTTTTAGGATTTGTTGAGCGTGTTGGTGTTAAACGTGATGTTGGCGGTGCTGTAGTGGGTATCTCTGTAGTAGTGATATCTACATTTATGTGTGTAGGTGCCTGCTTCTCAAATCGCTTTGATAACGCATCAAGCTTCATTAACATTCCCGGCAAGAATAGAAAGTCAAAAGCGATAGCGATTAGAATGGTTAGAGCGACCATGACACCTAGTGTGGAGTTAACAGTGAAGTCAGACCAGTA
The DNA here is from genome assembly GCA_913063125.1 of uncultured Gammaproteobacteria bacterium. GTDB lineage: Bacteria > Pseudomonadota > Gammaproteobacteria > Pseudomonadales > Ketobacteraceae > 42-54-T18. The sequence goes on from CAJXZM010000004.1 coordinate 63,968, forward strand.
GAGTGTTGCAAAACCTAACGCCAAAACAAACGTCGTGATGAGTAATGATGCACCCACATGTGTAAATGCGTAATGAATAGCTTGCTCGGTGTTGTGGTTGTGTTCTCTTTTCGCGCGTAAAAACTTGCTTAAGAAGTGAACGGTGTCATCTACAACAATGCCTAGGGTGATGCTAAATACGACTGCAACGCCGAGATTTACCTCGCCGACAAAGAGCCCCCAAACGCCAAACATCATCAAGGCGGGGAATGCATTGGGAATAAGACTTAATAGCCCAAGCTTCCATGACCCTAGGGATAGCATTAGGGTGACGGATATTAATAGTGTCGCAAGGATGGTGCCGTTAATCATGCTGTGGATGTTTCGTTGGCCAATGTTAGCAAACATGATGGTGGGGCCTGATCCTGGGGAGGCGATGCTTGGAGCGTGGATGGCAAGCCATTCCTGTGCCTTTGCTTCCAATGAAAGAATCTCTTTGGCTTTAACATTTCGTAGCGTCACTGTGATGCGAATAGAGGACTTGTCTAGATTTACTTGGTTGTTAAGGTCCATGCCAAACGGTAGAGACAGCTCGTACATTAAGGCGTATTGCGCTGCGAGTTCTCTTGATTCAGGCAAACGATTCCATTTTTCGTCATCATTGTGCATGTTTTTATTGAGTCGCTTGACGATATCGGTGTAGGTAAATACATGGAGTACTTCTGGTTGCGCGCGATACCATTCAACAAAGTCGCTAACGCTTGTTAAAAACTCGACACTGTTAATTCCGTTCGATTCGCCAGATGATAGTGAGTGTTCGATAATATTAACGCCCGTCAAATTCTTTTCTGCAAAATCTGCTGCTTGGCGAATATCGACGTTTTTACTGAAATATTCAATGTTGTCGTCGTTTAGTTCGTTTTGAGGGATAAAGGCCATGCAGGCAAATGCTACAACGAGTGTTCCCCAAAATAGTTTGTTTTGATGTTTGATTGTGAAGCTTGCTAGGTGGTCAAATCTATTGCTGTGTTCTAAATCCTGAGCGGGGATTTTTCGGGTTAACCAGATTGCAAGTTGAGGTAGCAGGGTAATAGAGAAGATAAAAGTAAGAGCGACTCCCATTGCGGCAATAGTTCCTAATGCTCTGAATGGGGGTGAGTCACTAAAGTTCATGCTTAGAAAGCCAATAGCTGTTGTGAAACTCGTTAAAAAAACGGGCAGTATGTTGGTGTCTAAACTGTATTTCATTGCGGCCAGCTTATCGTCGCCGTGTTTTAGTCGCATTAAGAAGTGCGAGAGTAGGTGTACGCAATCGGCAACGGCTAGTGTAAGGATGATGGTTGGGGCGGCAGTATTGATACTGTTTAGCTCTATTCCTAGAAGGCCTACAATTCCAAATGTTGCCGCTACTCCAAGAACAACGATAGTAAGAGTAATACCTGCTGCTGCAAATGATCTAAGTAGGGCGCTTACCAAAATAAGCACAACTACCATCATGACCGGCATTAAGCGTTCAGCATCACGGTTGGCAATCTCATCAAAGGCATTGTTAAAGGGGGCCATGCCTGATATGTAAAGATCAAAATTTGGATAACGTGTTTCAAATTCACCAGCAAGCTCTCGTGCGGCGGTAATGAGTTCAGCCAGGGATTCCGTAATGTTGTCATCTGGGAGAGATAACATTGCGTCTACTGCGGTAACGTGACCTGTCGGTGATATAAGGCGATGAATAAGCAGTGGGTCTGTTATTGCAATTTTTTTAATGGTTTGTATTTCTTGATCGGTTTTATTTAGGGAGTCTTCGGATAGATCTTCAACCAATAGCTCATCATCATTGGCGCTGGTGTGTTGGAAATTGGTAACTGAATCGACTCGTTGTGAATAAGGGAGTAGCCAGGCTTGTTCAGTGAGCCATTCGACAGCTGCGAGATTTTCTTGTGTAAATGTGTCTCCATTCTTTGGTGCAAGAATATATAGAACGTTATCAATTTTAGAGTAAGTATCTTCGATAAATTCGTGGGCAGCTAACTGGGGGTTATCTTTGTCGAAAAAAATCTTATAGTCGGATGTAAAAGACAGTTTTGATAGGCCGGGAGAAATTACCGCTATCACTAGGAGCGTTGTCAAAAAAGCGAAGAGGCGATAATCAACTAGCCAGTTGGCGACAGCGTTGTTAAATCCCTTTTTATTGTTCATTTTAGTATACCTAGAGTTGAGCCGATTGAGGGGGCGTCTGTGTTGTTTTCTAGTAGTTTGGTTGCATTACATATTGTTTTTCGATAATCAAACTCGGCACTTAATGGGTGCCACTGATAACCGTCGAGTAGAAAGTTTAATTGTTGATACAAGGTTTCTTGCATTGGTGAAAATTCAATGCTGCTGATGAGATCGCTTGCCTCATATAGTGCGATCATGCCAAGGCTCAATGCCCAGGGGCCTAGGCAAAGTTGATCTACGGTTACACCTTCTTGTAGCTTAAGATCTCCACATTTAATGGCTGCGCGGATCTGTTCCTTGATAAGGCGTGTGATTCTTTCGTCTGCATTGTCGCTAGCTTCAAGGCGTTCGGGAGAGGCCTTTTGGCGAATGTTGGTGTTTCTGGCTGCAAGAATAAGGTCAAACTCTTCCGGGTAGCGTTCTGCGTACAGTAGGTATGACAGCGCGATGATGACCGATTTTTCTCGGGGGCGGCCTTCAAAATTCATCATTTGGTTGAGCAGTGTTAAAAGGTATTCAATGCCATCCGCGCATAAAGCGCACATAATGTCTTCTTTGCAGGTGAAGTGTTTGTAAACAGTGCCCTTCGAGTACTCAGTAATCTCAGCGATAACTTCCATTGTGAGGCCTGAAACCCCGTGCTCTCGTATCACCTGGCGCGCAGTGTCTAGGAAAAGTTGCTCACGTTGTTGTAATTCGCGTTGTTTGCGGGTCAGTGTGTTCATTTATTATCCGGGCTAATGGTGTTAGGTGTTACTTCTGTGGGTCGGCTAGTCATAATGTGACGCTGCGTCAAATTATGGCTTGGCGTTATGGGTAAAGCAATAGCTATATGCTGAATCGAACTGTTCCACGTATGGGTTAAAGTGGGGCGGCTGGTTTTAGCGAGTGAGAAAGACTGTCTTGGAGGGCTATCTTCAATGAATAAAATCGAAAACTTTATTATAATGGCCATCTTTGAAAGTAAGAGGTTTTTAAGATGACAGCGGCATTGATAGTAAAGGACTTGCATAAGGTCTATAAGGGGGGATTTCAGGCACTAAAAGGCATCAGCTTTGAAGTTCAGCAAGGTGACTTTATGGCGCTTCTTGGCCCTAATGGGGCGGGGAAATCTACAACCATTGGTATTGTAAGCTCCTTGGTAAACAAAACCTCAGGAACGGTCGAGATCATGGGGGTGGATATCGATAAGGACTTTTCTTTGGCTAAAAAATCTGTGGGGGTGGTTCCTCAGGAATTTAATTTTAACCAGTTCGAAAAGGTCATTGATATTGTACGGACCCAAGCTGGTTTTTTTGGCATAGAGAAAGTCCAAGCTGAAGAGCGGGCAGAAAAGTATTTAAAACTGCTCAGTTTGTGGGACAAAAAGGATGAGGTTTCACGAAACTTATCCGGTGGCATGAAGCGTCGGTTGATGATTGCTCGGGCGATGGTGCATGAGCCTGAATTACTGATTCTTGACGAACCTACTGCAGGTGTGGATATAGAGCTAAGAAGGTCTATGTGGGGTTTTTTGGTTGAACTCAATAAGCAGGGCACAACGATTATCCTAACAACGCATTATTTAGAAGAGGCAGAGCAGTTGTGCCGTAATATTGCTATTATTAATGACGGGGAAATTGTTGAAAATACGGATATGAAATCGCTCCTTAGAAAGCTGGATAGTGAGACGTTTGTGTTGGATGTGGCAAATGAACTAACAGAGTTGCCGCTTGTTGAGGGGGTTGTTTTAAGGCTTATTGATTCTCACACATTGGAAGTTGATTTAAAAAAAGATCAATCGCTTAATCCGGTGTTTCAACAGTTAGGTTTGAATAGTGTTGATGTTAAGAGCATGAGAAACAAAACAAACCGTCTTGAGGAATTGTTTGTCGGCATAGTTGAAGGTGCGGCAGATAAATAGTGGTTTTGGGTGTTTTTTTATGTTCTTTATGTTTTCTTATAATTGAGTAAAGTGTATTTATGGAAATTCAAAAGCAATTTGTTGCGTTAGAAACAATCGTTGTGAAAGAGGTTCGGCGGTTTTCTAGAATTTGGATTCAAACGTTGCTGCCTCCTGCAATTACGGTAGCGTTGTATTTCGTTATTTTTGGAAATCTTGTCGGCAGTCGGATTGGTGAAATGGGGGGATTTGATTATATGAAATTCATCGTTCCTGGTCTAATCATGATGTCCGTGATAACGAACAGTTATTCCAATGTAGTGTCGTCTTTTTTTAGTACGAAGTATCAGCGTAGTATTGAGGAATTGTTAGTATCACCAACGCCTAATTACATTATTCTCATTGGATATGTTCTGGGTGGGGTTGCACGTGGTTTATCGGTTGGTTTTATTGTTACTTGTATGTCATTGGGTTTTGCGGAGTTACATATCCATAATTGGTTGGTTATGATAAGTATAGTCTTTCTTACATCGGTAGTGTTTTCCTTGGCGGGTTTTATTAACGCCGTTTTTGCCAAAAGTTTTGATGATATCAGCATTGTTCCAACGTTTATATTGACGCCGCTAACCTACCTTGGCGGGATATTTTACTCACTCAAAATGCTGCCGGAGTTTTGGTATAACGTATCGCTGGCAAATCCCATTGTGTATATGGTAAACGGCTTTCGGTATGGCATTCTTGGCGTTACTGATGTTAGTTTGTGGTTAACTTATGGCATGATTTTTTTGTTTATCGTTGTGTTTTATAGCTGGGCATTGTTTCTGTTGAATCGAGGGGCGGGGATCCGTAGTTAGAATATGAAAATTGAAAATTCAGTGGCCGGTAATCCGGAGAATTCACCGTTAGGTCAGGTGAGTGAATATCCTGAAAAATACGATGCTACACTTTTGTATCCTATACCTAGAGCGCAGGGCCGAGAAAGCGTATTGGTTGATGCGGCATTGCCTTTTGGTGGTGTGGATATATGGAATGCCTATGAGGTCTCGTGGCTGAATGCTAAGGGTAAACCAAGTGTGGCTGTGGCTGTGCTAACAATACCTGTTGCGTCTCCCAATATAGTAGAATCCAAATCACTAAAGCTGTATTTGGGTTCGTTGAATCAGTCTGTCTTTGCAAATATTGATGATGTGGTTGGCGTTATTCAGCGAGATGTAAGTGATATTGTCGGAGTAAATATACTTGTCTCACTAACACAAATTGGCAGTGGGCAGGTGAATTCTGCGGGTGGCGTGGAGGTAGGAAGTGTTCAGGGTGAAGAGATTGAGCTGGCTTCTGCTGTTTGTGTTGATGGTGAAGATATAGCTGCAAATGAATACTCTATCAATGCTGCTATTTTGGCGCTTGATGGGGAGGCTGAAATGGTAGACGAGTGTTTGTCTAGTCACTTACTTCGTTCTAATTGCCCTGTGACGGGGCAGCCTGATTGGGCAACAATATTTATTCATTATCATGGTCCGAAAATTTGCCGCCGATCATTGCTTAAATATATTATCTCTTACCGTAACCATAACGATTTTCACGAGCAATGTGTGGAACGGGTGTTTGCGGATATCATGAAGGAGTGTCGGCCGGATAGGTTATCTGTATACGGTAGATATACTAGAAGAGGTGGTATTGATATTAATCCGTTTCGCTCGAACTTTGAGGTGTGTGCTGATAACGCTAAACTGATGCGTCAGTAGATAAGGTGTGCGTAGCAGGCTAGACGATAAGTTTTTCTCTTACTCGCTTGCTTGCTGCGTCAAGAGTGTCGATGACCCTGTCTTTGTCATAATTGCGGATTTTATCGATGTCGATATACATGGAAAACCCATCAAGTTCACATTCTACGAAGCTTTGAGCTGCTCCAAGCTCCTTCCTGTGGTCAACAACGTCATAGATGGGAACCGATTTCGTGAAGCCTTTGACATTTATCTGTCCGCGGTCACGGCACATAATGGTATCTCTTATTAAGCTGTAAGTGCTTTCTGAAATCAATATCTCGTTTGGTTGAGCAACACTTTCTAATCTACTTGCAAGGTTTACTTCTTTGCCGATGATGGTGTAATCCATGCGAGATTCTGCCCCGAAGTTACCTACGGTGCAGTATCCAGTGTTGACGCCCATGCGAATCTGGAGAGGTTTGTTGGTGCCATAGCTTCCCCATTTTTGTCGCATGACTTTCATTTTCTTTCGCATTTCTATCGCCATGGCAACACATGCTACGGCATCTTGTTTTTGGCCGCGGGACGTTGGGTCACCAAAAAATATCAGTATTGCATCCCCAACAAATTTATCGATAGTACCGCCGTACTTCATGGCTATTCGGGACATCTCGGTAAAGTAACTGTTCAGCAGTTCTGTAAGCGCTTCAGGCTGAAGTTCTTCAGATATTTCTGAAAAACCTTTGATGTCAGAGAAAAATATAGTGAGTTTTTTTCGTTGTGTTTCTAATTTGACTTCTGTTTGCCCAGAAAAAATCGAGCCCCACACCTGAGGAGGAAGATACTTTGCAAGCTTGCGAGAAAGGGATGCGGAGTCTTTCTGTCGTGAGCGTAGTTCATGTTGCGCTTCAAGTAGAGATCTAGCCCTCTTGTAGGAGTAATAAGACAGTACGGTAAGAAATAGAGCCGATACAACAGAAATAAGAATAATAAAAAAAGCAGGGGGGATACTGGTGTTAAGTTCCGGAATCCCAAAGATGATCATTGCTATTGCTGCACCAATAAAGAGGGAGCCTACGCAGATCAGCCAACCGCGAAATCCGCCTAAAGACATGGTGCTCGCGCTTAGAACGAGAAAGAGTAATACCGAAGGAATGGGGTTGAGACCCATTAAGATAAACGCTCCGCCACATATACCTGAGTCAATAACAACTAAGGTGGCATTAGTAATAATGCCGTGCTTATCTCTCAGTGGTTTGCTTAGAAGGTGCGTTAACAGCGGGTATAGGATGGCAAAAGGGACAATCCACCAGAGTGAGGCATCAAAAAACTGAGTGAGCAACCCAACGCCGAATATGAGCGCACCGATAAAATAGGCTAAAAAACGCACTAGATGGGGAGATAGGTCGTCATTCTCTTCGTCTAATGGTGCAAACTCATAGGATAGTTTCTGACCCATACGTAATAAATCACTTTTAAGAATTGCAATGTGGAGAGTGGTGGTTATAAAAAGGCAAGGTATCAGCTTAGTGTAGTTGTACTTTGCTTGCTTTTCTATTGATAGGTTAGCGTTGTGTTGAGGTAGGCGGTTTTCTTATTATGTCATCGAGTGTACTTGCTCGTAATGTTTCATACAACTATTAATCGGAGGGGGAGAGATGCACTGGTTTTGAGCGTGTTTTTGACGTCAGTGTGGAACCTAAATAGTTGTCTTAGCTAACAATTTTCAGGTGTGGCCCTGAGACTACTTGGTCGTATTGCTCGTTGCTGTATGGGCCTGTATCGGGGTAGAGAATTTCTATGTATTCTCGTGAAGGAATGGTTTCTGGGAAGAATGTTAAGCACTGTTGGATGGCGTCTTCTTGCGTTATTTTGTGGGCTGGTGAAACTAATAAAGGGTCTAATCCATCAAGAACACGGAGTAGTACCCCTGAATTTGGGCTGTCATCAGTCAGTGGCATCCAGTCTCCACGGGTATTGCCAAGCATGCTGTAGTTAAAGCGGGCTTTTGGGGGTCTAATGCCTATTGTCGGTAGGTTAGATAAAATCCCCACATGAGAGGCGACTCCAAAACTGTCTATTCCAGTAAGCCCGCGTCCATCGCATATCAAGAGGTCGGGAGAGTGGGATAGCTTTTCTAGTGCTGCAATTGCTGAAGGAGCTTTTTGGAATGATATCAATCCTGGCACTCGAGGGAAGTTGCTTTGCTTTATGCCTACTTTTCGCTCCAAAAAGCCTAAGGATGGAAAGCTTTTAACAGTAACCGTTGACTGTATTGACCCTTTGTCATCCAATGAATTGCTAAATTCAATGCGCGCAACTAGTGATGGCGATTGGCACCGTTCAGCGGTTGATACCCATGCGCACAGATTCTTTTGTATTGATCGAGCCTCTTCTGTTGATAATGTCCACTTGTGAAGTTGGTGTGTTTTCATATGTGTTGTTATCTTACCAATATTTAGGCTGTTGGGTTGTAATGCCAGGTTAAAAAACAATCAATAGAGGCCTAGCATCGCACAAAAAAAATAAAATAAATGATAACCGATGCATAAAATTACAAGAATACGACATTGTTTACATCGAAACCTGTGGGGATTGACTGCTTTTGACTGCGTTATTAGGCGGCGAAATGGTAACCTAAATTTATTAGGAGGTAAAGCTGTAAAAAGTTCTGGTTGTCTTTAACTAAACAAACTACCCTCCACAAAAGCACTGTAACGATTAAATGTTGAGAAAATAATGACGAATATTATTGATGCATTACAAGCCCGCGTATCCAGCCCCAAGCTTTGTGAACCGGGACCAACCAGGCCTCAAGTGGAATTGATGTTACGTTGCGCTGTAAGAGCTCCTGATCATGGGCGTTTAAAACCCTGGCGGTTTGTGGTTGTTGAAGGCGGGGGTAGGGATGCTTTGGGAGAGTTATTTGAAAAAGCATTACTAGCAAAGGACTCTGGCGCTAGCGAGCAAAAGCGAGATAAGGCAAGATCGATGTCGCTGCGGGCTCCTATGCTGGTAGTAGCCATTGCAAACGTTACTACTAGCCACAAGGTGCCGGTTATGGAGCAAGTTATTGCAACGGGTGTGGCGGTTCAAAATATGCAATTAGCAGCTCTTGAATTAGGGTATGGCGCTATTTGGCGAACGGGGGATATGGCAAGCAGTAGCGTCGTAAGAAATTATTTTACACTAGAACCTGAAGATCAGATTGTTGGTTTTTTGTATGTTGGGACACCTGTTGGTGAAGCTCGGCCTCCAGTTGTTCAGGACCTTGGGGCTTGTGTGGAGTATTGGAGTTAAATGTTGCTAATCTAAAGGTAGGTTAAGCTAGGGGCAGTAAGCCGATGGCTGTCACCGATAAAGTGATGGCTATTGTGAATATAATAAATAAATCGATTATTTGTTGGGCGTTCATCGTGTTAAATTCCTTTTCACGTTGTCCATCGTTCTTTAACGGTGTTTTTCTCTAGCTTCTCTGCACTACATCACAAAATCTATGCGATGTCTTTGAATTTCTTGCACTTTCTATTTTAAAAATAAAGCAGTATATCAGTTGTTCGAGTGGGATTTAGGTTGGCGGCTAGTATTTGTCAAATCCAAGCAGTCGATCTTGCTCTTTAGTAAACCTATCTTTCAAGAATAATGTAAAGGCTTGAACTTTGCTTGTTCGGTGCATGTCTCGATGGGTGAGCAACCACAGATCAAAACTCCAATTTCTTGGTGGCGGCAATAATGGGCGCAACGTCTTTTCTAAGCGTGCTTGCCAGCATGCTATAGGGGCGGCGCCTAACCCTGCTTTTGCGGCATGTGAAAAATTAATGAAATCATTCGAGCGGTAATAAATTTGCTCCGATGGCACATTTTTATTCATCCATTGCATGAACTCAGTACGATCAAAGGGTTCTATAGTACTGATAAAACGGTGTCCCGTAACATCATTGAGATCCTGAATTAGGCCGTGTTCCATCACATAATCGACACTTCCGTAAAGCGTCGTGGCAACTGAGGCGAGTTTTTGTACCACGTAATCGGGGTCATTAGGTTTTTTGCCAGGGCGAATACTGATGTGAGCTTCGCCGTGCTCCAATTTCAGGATGCGACTGTCAGCGGTATATTCCAGCTTGATTTCAGGGTATAGCACCTGAAAGTCTGCCAATATAGGTATCAAAAAGGGGGCCATATTACTAACGGACGTAATGGCCAGGGTGCCGGTTAGTTGTGTATCAGTGCCTTCTAGTCGACCTAGCAATCGGTCAAAACTGCTCTGCGTGTTTTCAGCAACTTGCATGAGCATATGGCCTGCTTCGGTAGGTTCGTACCCGCGAGCATGGCGATGAAATAGCCGAGAGCCTAGTTTCTTTTCAAGCGCATTAATGCGCCGTAGAACGGTACTGTGGTGCACGTCGAGTGCTTCCGCTGCGGCCGTTAAGGTTCCTAGTTTGGCCACTTGGTAGGCCACGTGTATATCGTTCCAATCAGTCTTCTGTGCACTCATGCACATGAGTTTTGCACACATACTGTTTTTCTTCAAATATGCATGTGTAAAACTAGCTTCAACGTTACGAAAAACATTACAGGCAACAAGATAAGGGGTAAAGCATGACACAGATAATCGCACTCGCAGGTAGCTTACGCAGTCAGTCCTATAATAAGACTTTGGTAAAAATAGCTGCCAAAGGGGCGGAGGAGCAAGGAGCTAATGTTGTTTATGTCGATTTGGCTGATTATCCGATCCCTTTGTTTTCAGAAGATTTGGAAGCGGAAGGTACGCCAGCTGCAGTAAACGATCTGAAAAGCCTATTCGCACAAAGTCAGGGGATGTTGATAGCAAGCCCAGAGTACAACGGGTCAATATCCGGTGTGTTAAAAAACGTGCTGGATTGGTTGTCACGACCGTCTCAGGGTGTTGGTATTGGCTCGGCTTTTGATGGGAAGGTTGCCGGTATCATGGCTGCATCTCCCGGCGGTTTGGGTGGGCTTCGAGGTTTGGGCCACGTAAGGGATATATTGAATAATCTAGGAACCATCGTTAGCCCAAAGCAGGTTACTGTACCGGCGGCTTATGGTGCTTTTGATGATGACGGCGGCCTTGTTGACGCGGAGCTTGAACAGAGGGTTAAAGCGCTGGGTGCACAGGTTGCCAGCATGGCTTCACGCTTGAACAATAAATGAAGGAGGGAATTATGAAATATTCATTAAGTTTACGTGTGGTGCATTGGGTGATGGCGGCTCTTATTTTGGGCCTAATCACGGTCGGGTTTTATATGTCAAATATTGAAGCGGATGCTCCTGATAAGTATGAATTGTATCCCATCCATAAATCACTGGGTTTTATTGTGTTGATGCTGTTTTTTATTCGTGTTGTTACACGTTTGAAGAGTCATATTCCTGCACCGCCTGAGGGGTTGTTGAATTGGGAGGTGCGCTTAAGTCACTTTGTTCATGGATTATTGTATGTGAGTATGATTAGCATGGCGTTTAGCGGTTATATGATGAACTCAACTTACGCCTACGTAGAGGGTTTGGATATGTTTGGTTTGTTTACTGTGCCAGACATAACGGAAAAGAGTGAATACTGGAATAGCATTTTTCACACAGTGCATGAATATACTGCGTATATTTTGGTGGGTTCATTGGTGTTGCATTTAGCGGGTGTGGTGAAGCATAAATTTATGGACGCTTCGGAGAACGACGTGTTGGGGCGAATGGTTTAGTAGATGGATGGTTTGGTATAAATAATGCGGGGCAGGCCCTCACGAATAAAAGGACCTGCCTTAGCATTGATCGAATTAGTTGTGACGAAACTTTACTTTAATAGTGTGGTATTGGGTACTATCACCATTTAGTTTCTATGTTCGGAAGTAGGTGATGGAGATCATACGTTCAAATACCTTGTCAACTCAACCTAACCTACTTTGGTTGGCAAATATTGCTCCCTTAAAAGTGTTGATGGGAACCGGCGCTGCGGCATTGTTTTTGGCTTTTCTAAGCCTTCAATATATCTTAAGTCTTCCATTCTATGACTTGAACCTGAGGACTAAGGGTGACTTGGTTATTGTGGGCTCAAGTTTCCCTGATCCCTTGCGCTCAAACATTGTACGAGCTGTTAAGTCTGGCGATGAAAATATAAATGTTTCGGTAAAAACCTTTGCATCTGATCCTGACTATTTTACATCCTTTGCGCAATTAGACGACTTTTTGGGACAGCAATCTGTTCTCTATTCACTCGCGGCTAGCGGCAAAATAACGCTCGTTTTTGACGATGGCTCTGAACGGGAGTTTCACCAAAAACCTCGAAATCTAACGTCAATACCTTTTGAATACTGGCTGATCAACTTCTTCGGAGATATTGCTCTTTTTGTCGGAGTTGGTTTTTGGTCCTACCGGAGAGGGCATCCTATAACGCGGCTGCTAGCGTTAGCGGGAACGGGTTTCGTATTAATGCAGTCCTGTATGGCAATTTATGCATCAAGAGAATTGGCCTTGCCAGGAGAGTGGTTTCGGATACTCATTCATTTGAATCACCTCGGGGGATTTGTTTTTGTTTGGAGCTTGGCACTTTTATTTTGTTTTTATCCTCGGCCTTTGCGGAGTTCTGTGACGCTATTTAGTGTGAGTGCATTTACTCTTATGGTGTGGGTTAATGAATGGCTGGAATGGGTTGAATGGCCACTCAATATATTTTATTTTCCTTCCCTTTTTGTTGTAAGTATTGGTTTTTTTCTTGGTTATAAACAGTGGCTTCAGTGTAAGGATACACCAAAAGATAGAGTGCTGTTTTTCTGGAATGTTGCCTCCATCATTATTTGCATGGTATTGGTTTTTGCTGTGTATCTCTTGCCTATAATCTTTCTAGGATTGCCATGGGTGTCTACGTTGGTTGCCACTGGTTTGGCGTTGAGTGTTTTTCTTGGTTTCGTTTTGGGAGCAAATCACAGTCAATTATTTGGCATTGAAAGTTGGTGGTTTCGGATTTGGCAGAGTTTTTCAGTATTTGCTTTACTCATTGTTTTTGAGATGGTTGCGGTATATTTATTCGGTTTATACGTTCCACCTGGGTTTGAATTGCTGCTTTTGGTGATTTGGTGGTTCTATTTCCCTGTGCGACAAAAGTTCTGGAATAAAGCAGCCGGCGTATCAGGCAGCCATATTATGAAAAACAAACCAGCGTTGTCATCGCTTCAACAAAACAATGATGTTATTAATGTGGTCAGTGGTGATAAGCAACTCACTGTGAGTGAGCGTTGGTGTGCATTACTTACTGACCTCTATGCGCCATTAAATATTAAGGACCGGGATGAAAGCCTTCGTTCCGCCAAGGTTATTAATAATGGGTTGCAGCTAAATGCTCCGTTGCCGAACAATCAAGGCTACATCGAATTAACGGGAAAAAATCGTGGTCACAAATTATTCGATTTAGATGATGTTAAAACAGTGAATACGCTTATCGACAATATCGCGGAAAACGAAAATCTTCGGGTTAGCCAACAAAAAACAGTTGAGGTGGAGCGTGATCGAATCATGAGAGATCTGCATGATGATGTGGCATCAAATTTATTAACATTAACGCATCAAGCTGAATCATCTCGCTCTCAGCAACTTGCAAGTGATACATTAAAAAATCTTAGGGAAATTATTTATAGCCTTGATGCAAACTCTCAAAAGCAACTGATTGATTTACTTTCAAGCTGGCGAGATGAAATGGAGGAGAGGCTTTTGTCTGCACATATTGAATTACGTTGGCATCAGGAAGAAGAGGTGGCTACTGTCTCGATGTCACCAAGGCGATTACTTAACCTTGGGCGCGCTCTTCGAGAGATTGCTTCTAATGCAATAAAACACGCGAAACCTCAAAATCTGGATATTCAGTGGTATTTGCGTGATGAAACATTGGTGTTAAGTGTAACTGATGATGGCCAACACCTTCCCATTGAGCAGTGGCAGGAGGGCAAAGGGCTCTGTAATATCAAACGACGAGCATCTGAACTTGAAGGCGATGTTCAATGGCGGCTTGTCAATGATGAAAGTAGAGAGCTCTGCCGAGTGGAGGTGCTTGTTCCTATTGCTCAAGAATAATGAGCGACCGAATAATCAGTTTTTTAGCAGAAAAATAACGTAAGTGTAAGGGGGTATTGATTTGCATAAGGTTCTACTACTCGAGGATCATACTGATACGCGAATTTGGCTTAGAGGCCTATTGGTGGAGGCGTTAGACGGAATTACGGTTTTAGAGGCTGAAACTATTGGAGCAGCAAAGGTTATTCTTGAAGACAATATCATTAATTTAGCACTTCTTGATATCAACCTTCCCGACGGATCGGGTATTGATTTGGCGAGGGACATAACCGCAACTTCAAATGATACCTATATTGTTATGACGACCATATTTGACGATGACAAACACCTTTTTGCAGCGTTGAAGGCGGGGGCTAAAGGGTATTTGTTAAAGGAGCAACCCCGCGAGCAATTGATTCAGCGTATTCAAGGTATTTTGAAGGGGGAGCCGCCCCTATCGCCTTCGATTGCGAGGCGAATATTGACCTATTTTCAAGACGCCCAAGCCGAAAAGCCTGAGTCATGCCTTTCAAAAAGAGAGGAAGAAGTGCTTACACTTGCAGCAAAAGGCTATAAAACGAAAGAAATATCCAAAATGTTAGAGATTAGCCTCAATACCAGTGCAGGTTATTTGAAGAGTATCTATAGAAAATTGAATATCTCATCCAGAGCAGAAGCCACATTAGAGGCTACAAAACTAGGGTTGGTGAAGCCCGATTAACTATTGTAGTACTAAAACCGGAGACCTTTCCGGTTCCGCAAGCCTCTTTGGAAAAACGGAACCGGTCTGAGCTGGGTCTATTTATTATCGTAATCGTCTTCAGCATCAACTTTTGCGTCTTGTTTCTTTTGTTTTCGTGTTCCTTCTCCACCGCTATGCCCCGTTGCAACGACATAACCATCATCGTCAATAAGCTCCGCCCGAATAACGACTTCCCCATATACCGTTTTCGTTTTTGTGTATCGAACTTCATGGTCTCCGTCGTAAGCGAACCCCATGTTCGAAAAGAAAGCGGTACAACAGATTATCGTAGCTAAAATAGTGTTTTTCATGGTTTATCTCCGGATGAAAGTCCGTTTCGTTGTTGGAGTAACCATGCTAATTCCAAAAGGAGAACTTAACTATCCCATGAATAGGGGGACCAGTTTAGGGGGTATGGCGTTTTGGGTTAACAGGTATATCAAGTAGAAGAGCGAGGTCGTTACTGCCTAGTTACCTACTAGACTATTTACATAGGCCCCTAGTATAGTTGGAACGATTTGAGCAGAAAAGCCATGCCAATCACCGTACTTATCATACAACTGATCATGGACATTATCATACAACGTTAACATGGCGTCTTTGTTCTGGTGTAATGCTACCTCGCCGTCATATTTCAATATTTCTTCTTGCACTAAACGTTGTATTGTAAATTGTAGTTCCTTTGCCTCAAGGAAGTCTTTCTTGTCACCTACTTTAAAGTGACTGGATACAAAGGTAGTAAAATCAATGTTGGCAATACGTTCCAACATGCGATAGTAACCTGGTGTATATATTGCGATTCCTCCTACTGGCAAAAATACCTCAACGCCAACAGTGTCGGCTGCATACAATAAATTTTCTTCCGGTAGGTGTACCGCATAAAACGTATCGGTATGAGAGAAACCGCCGTACAATAATTGAAAAGCAACACCACCAATGTTCATCTCTACATCACCATTGATTGTTTTAGTGGGTTTAGCGATACCAAGATGGGTAATATCAAAGTCTTGCCAATAACTTTCGGTTTTCTCGTGAGCGATAACGTGTTTGGGTTTGAGAATGGCACCGCCCCCCACATGATCAAGATGAAAATGAGTATAGATTAAGGTATGGACCGGCTTGTCTAAGCCTGCATGTTTAAGTTCCCTTAGCAAACGCTTAGAGAGTTCCTTGGTGAAGGAATCCACAACCACTAACCCTACGTCAGTATCCACGATAAGCGTGCGATCAAAACCCCAGTTATAGGTCCATACCTTAGGGCTGAGCTGGTCCAGGTGCGAACCTGTCGCACCCTCAATGTTGAGATAATCCACTTGTTGGCCTAGCGCCATGTGCCCCATCATTCGTGTCATCTGGCCCGCGCAGCCGCTTATCATTAGTAACAAGGACAGTAGTGTGAGCAGCAATACAAACCGCGATGCTAGTGTTTGGAGAGTGAATTCTAGAGTTTTCATATACAACAACCTTTTCTAATTGTTAAATGGTGTACGGCTGATACAAATTCTCGCTATTATGTAATTCATTCGCAATTACCTTGCAGGTAATCGGTGTCTATTGCTCAGTCACTGGGTTTGGATGTCAGCGAGCGGGATAGAATTCGCTATTTAAAGGTTGATCGGAATATGACATATTCAATAATTACAGTAATCATTGCTGGTAACACCTATAGGCTTGCTGCAAATGATCATAAAGGCATATTGGCAATGCCCAATAAAGATCGGCAGGCGCTTTTAGAATTACTTGAGAGTGTAAAGGTGCAGGAAGTGTTGGAGGCGCCCAAAAGCAATGCCGAATCTTTCAAAAGTAATCCAAAAGATATGAGCAAAGGAGAGCTTGATGCTTTGGCTGCACAGCTGATTATGAAAGAAAAAAGCAGCCAAAAGCCGCCCATGGATAAGAGGGGGCTTTATAAGTGGATCGGTGGTTTTACCGTGGTTGTGATTTTTCTGATGCTGGTATTATAATTTTGTTGTAGATGCTTTTCTGTAACCTATTGATGTATAAGCTAACGTATTTTGATCTGATCTTTCTCACAATCTAGTGTCACTACACCGCCGAGTTCCTCGCTCTGCAAGTATTCAGTAAGCGCTCTGACCACGTGTTTCTCAATTGCTCGTTGAATTGGCCTGGCTCCATAGAGCGGACTAAAACCAATGTCAGCAATAAAGTCGACAAGACGGTCCGCAAATACCAAGGTGATATTGTTATCCTTGATTCTATCTCTCTCTGCAAGTCTTTCCATTTCAATTCGGGTAATCGCAATGATATGTTTTTTTGATAAAGCCTGAAAGGAAAGTACATCATCAATACGATTGAAAAATTCAGGTCTGAAAAACTTTTTAATAGCCGTCATTGAAACCTCGCTTGTAGAGTTTGAGGAAAATCCGATTCCTTTTGATTTATTCGAGCCAAGATTGGACGTCATAATGATGATGCTACTTCGGAAATCCGTAACCCGACCAAATCTATCTGTTAATATCCCCTCATCAAATACCGTTAACAACGCATCAAATACACTTGGGTGAGCTTTTTCTATTTCGTCTAATAACACCACTGAAAACGGATTGGAACGAACATGCTGTACCAGTTTTCCGGGAGAATCCAAATCACCAATAAGCCTTACGATATGCCCGGGGTGCTGAAATTCACTCATGTCCATTCTGAATAGCGGGTGTTTACTTTGACCTGCGTCGAAGAAGTAGGACGCTAATGCTTTCGTCGCTGCCGTTTTACCCACACCGGTTGGCCCCGCAAATAGCAGTGTCGCTATCGGCTTGTGGGGGGCATTTAGTCCAGATTTAAACGTCTGAACAATACTGCACAAACTCTTCAGAATAGGGTCCTGTCCCTTGATCTTCTGAGAAAAAAAGCGCATCAGGTCTTCATCGGATAACGCAATGTTATCTCGGAGCAGGATTTCGGGTAAGCCTGTGTACCCTGTAAAGATTCGAATAATGTCATCTCTATTGATGACGGAGCGCTGTGTATTGGCAGACTGTTTAATACATTCACTAAGAAAACTGACATGTTTTCCGGGCGACTTTTCGTATTTGATATAACGGCTAACCAACTGAAACGATAAGTCCAGCGCGTCATTGCTCACCTGAATGCTAAAGTTTGTATCGGCATACTTGGCGTAATGCCTTAACACTTTGGAGGAGGCCGCGGGGTCAAGCTCACTTATCATTGTGAGTTCAAAATAATGGATAAAGCTTGGTAATAAAGCTCGAGAGGCCTCCACTTGTTGAGGTCGCATCTCACCAATTATTCGGAGCTGACCCTTGGCAATGTAGGACTGCAAATAAGCCGCTACGGAATCTTCCTGAGATTCCCCACCGACATGCATTAGATCAGCTAAATCGGTAATCCAGAGAATACCGTTCACTGAGGCCAACGCTTCAATAACCTCATCACAAATTTCTTGCCACTCACCCAAGTATTTTGCTTTGGATATGAGTCGCTGCGCAGTGGTGCGCCATACGGTTATCGGTTGTTCATCACTTTTGGTTTCGCGCCGGGCGGCTTTGATTACATCATTCCATAGTGCCGTTTTCCCAACACCTTGATCACCGACTAAAATGATATTGTCTTTGTTTGAAAGGATTTTGGATACTAACCGTGATACTTCCTTTTCTCGTTCCCAAGCAACCTCGGGTAAACGCGATAACGTCTTTCTTTCCTTGTTCGGTATCGGTAGTCGATCAGTGGTTTCTTTAAGGATGGCTGGTATCTGGGGTTCGTTAAGATAGGACGCCGATAGTTTGGGGCTCGCTTGTACTTTAATGCTGTCTAGAGAGGGTAGAACCTTCATTCGGTACTGCATCGCATCTTCGGGTGATGTGTTCTCTATGATATCCCGCACGAAGTGTTCAATCAGGGATTTGAGCTGCGTTTTATCGTAGTAATAAAAGGACCGATTATACAGGGGTAAGAAACATTGCCCGAAATCCTCTTGGCGCGCGTCACCATGAACCGCCGCTACGTTAAAGCTATTATTACCGGGTAGTGGATAGATGCCACTCTTTTCACGGTAGGTCATTTGAACAGAAACTGAATAAAATACTAGAATGGGATTATCAATTTGTGGGGGTTCCGTAACCCCATCTGTTTTGAATGCCTTGGTAAGAAATTCCGCTGCAGATTTTCTCAATGCACCAGGGCTGTTATCCATTACTGAATAATCGGTACCAACAACCTGTCCCATGTAGGTATTTTCATCAATGGGCCAGATTAGCAACGGGAAGTGTGTCATTGGCATGCGTTTGTACCTTTATTGGCATTGACTTTGGTATTGGTAGTGGAATAGCAAGGGTAGAGCAATATGTTGAGATCAGCAGGCGTAGTGGGAGCCTCAATAGACATGCCGAGTCGTAAATCTGTGATGTGATACATATCCGCAGTTGGGTCATTGCGGTAATACAGCCTCAGCACCTGCAATTCAGATTGATTACGCAAGGTGCTTATAGCAGAGGCGATCTCATCAGGATCAACTGAACGTAGATAATGTAGCAACACGGGAACCTGCATGGATTGATGTTCGATAAATAGGTGCACACCACTCTCATACTCCAATAGCTCATGAATGCCACAGCCTGAGATTGAAAGGGTTACACCGGATTTATCTTTATTTCGATGTTCGATTGAACCTATCGCATCAACGGCAGATGTTACATACCGGTCTAGGTGGTCAACTTGTTGCGTGTCGCCCTCAGTCATCAGCGGCATAATCAGCAACGTACCTTGATCTATGCCCCGGTCGGCCAAACACTTGCTGGCAAAGGTCAGTTGTTGCGTTTCCCCCGTGAGCTGTAACCGGCTGTGTAAATCTTCTTGAAATGCTTCGCCGGATTTTTTGTGCAGATCATGTAAGTAATCACGCATATCATTGTGAGCAAATAGCGCTGCAGTATCGACCTTAATGTCCTTCCATTTCGATAATGCGATTGCCCGCGAAGAACGTAATGAAAAACTACCCTTAATCGTAGACGTTTTTAAGCGGTCTTCGGTTTCCCAAAGAAAGCGTTGTAGTGGCTCTTTAATGTCACGGATTGCGCCACTAAGAGACCAGGCGGCGTATTGTGTTTTTTCGTTGGTTTCGCTAGAAAGGGAAGTCAGGGTGGTCAGGGCATTGTCGGAGTCCTCCAGGCGCAGGAGGAGGGTTCGGTATTCTTCTAGGTCAACTTGATCACTGTCGAATTGAAAAAGGTTCTGTATCACGGTTTGATACATAAGCTGAGTGATCGTTGTAACGGGTTGACCATCGGCTAAAGCAACATTGAGAATAATCGGGTCGCTGGAGGTTATCTCCGATAAAAGTTTCCCCGTAAGCTGTGTAATCGTTTTTTCGAGGTTACGTTTTAGGGCTCTGGCCCCAAGCCTGGGGTTGTAACTCTGGTTCGCCAAGGTGGTTAAACATTCTTCGTCAACATTAAGAATGGTTTTTCGTCGAGTAAAGCCATCTCTTTGTAAAAGTTTCGAGAGATGTAACCGCGCGAGGAACTGCATGCTGTCTTGTTGCAAGGCATCAAACACCACAATGTTGTTGATGCGATTAATCATTTCCGGTCTAAAAAACTGTTCTAGTGCTTTTAAATAAGTGCTGGCGTTTTCAAGTGGTTGCGGCGCAAAACCCATTTCAGTTGATGATTCCTGCGCGCCGATATTGGAGGTCATAACGATGACACATTGTGTAAAGTCTGTGGTGTTGCCAAGGGCATCTGTCAATCGGCCATCATCCAAGAGCTGTAATAACAGATCATGAACCCGGGGATGGGCTTTCTCAACCTCGTCCAACAACAAGACACAGGAGCCGTTGTAACGCACCTGTTCGGTGAGGATGCCCTGTGGATGATGCTGGCTGCCGATCAATCGATCTACTGAGCCGTCATCGACATATTCGTTCATGTCGATGCGCACTAAACATTCGGGCCTATCAAACAGGTAGTTGGCGAGCAATTTAACGGCTTCGGTTTTCCCCACTCCAGTTGGCCCTATGAATAGCATGGTGTTTAACGGTTTAGACGGGGAGGTGATTTGGGCCTTTATGCCTAACACAGTATCGGTCAGCACTTCGCAAGCCTGTGCTTGGCCGATTAAGTTTTGATTGAAAAATGCAAGGATGTCAGACCGTTTAAGCGTAATGTTCCGATCAATCATATCTTTCTTGATATGGAACTGACTCTCCAGTGATTCGTAGATTCGCTGTTCGTTTAGAACCGCTTTTTGATTGCGAACGGAGAGTTTTTCCAGGATGGAAATGACATTACCGGGCAGCTCTGCATTACCACGAAAGCGCGGTTCAGATTTTAGTACGGTCAACATGGCCTTACTGCCAATTCGTAGTTGGTATTGGTACTCCAGCTGTGCTCGCTTATGCACGTAGACTTTATTGAGCTCTTGGGGTTTTAACGCTTCTAAGCGGATGACTTGGAATAAGTCGGAGAAACCTCGGTCGATTTCTTGGATCTTTTGCCATTCCTCTGCGGTGGCCTCTAGCACAACCGGTATGTCGCGTCGTTCAACATAGGGTTTTAACAAGTGGCTGAGTGTTAATGAGGTCTGGCTGGATTTACCAATACGCAGTAAAGCAATGGGATTGTCGACATAAAGAACATCTGGCAGTCTATGCTTGCGGGTGGTTTGTAACATCCGTTCTTTTAGGCGTTCGAGTATAGATTCAAATCGACGCTCCCATTGCCCGACAACACTCATTCCTGAGATCACTCTCAGCGGATCGACGTGCCAAATTTTTTGTGATTTTGTTAACGAACGCTGTGGGTTTTGATCTAAATAGTCTTTGAGCGTATTTTCAATCAGGTTGGTTTTGCCAATACCCACTTTCCCAACCACCACGACTGCTTGAGGTTTTCCACCGAACAGGCAGCGACTCAATAACTGGGTCTCGTTGGTTCGAAAGAACGCGGTGCCGAGAGCATCGGGATAGCGTAGCGTCAAATCCTCACCAACTTTATTGAGTTCTGTGGCGCCATCCATCGACTCGTTGCCGAACTGGAAAGCGAATAGTGACGAGCCGCTTTCCTCAAAGGGAAAAATTTGTCGGGTAATTTCGGTACTGGCTTTGATGATGGTGATTGAATCGTTTGCCTGAGACAAACAGGATTCTATATCAAAGGTTTCATTTTCCTTTCTCTGTTGCCTAAAAAAAGCGGCTATTTTTTCTGTAATAAATGTAATCTGCAGGGGCCTGGTCTTAATGTCCTGGCTGATTCGAACGGTCATGCCATTAAGCTTTGGAAGGCATGCATAGCGTTGGCCATTCAGTTCATAAAACGCCACGGCAAACAAACCCTCAATGTATTTTAAACCGGATTTTAACGCTAGCTGAAGTAAGTCAAATTTGATCTCTGGTGCAAAGCAATACCATAGCAGTTCGTCAAGTAACTCCGCCTCAGGTTGTTTTTGGAGAAACTGGTTTCTCACCGAACGTTGCATTGCCCGCATGGCATCACCATAGCGGTTGCGCGATATGACTTGGCCTTTGATCAAGAGGGGGCTAATACTAAACCCACTCTTTCGTTGCTCCACTAATATCGGAAACGCTAATCGCACCACCATGCTCATGATTCTTTTTCCTGTATAACAAGGAATGATTGATTGAGGTGAGTGGCTAGCAACGACTTATATCTTAGTTCTTGCATTTGTTCGGCATGTTTCGTCAATGGTTTGTAGTCGCTGCTACCAAATCGCTTATCGCTATACCCGAAGTCCTTCACGCGTCGTTTGGGTTTGGTGCTGCTATAGTATTTTTTGCGATGAATGCCTTGAGGTACTTCATACTCGTCCTTGAGGCCGAGATAAACATCGACAGACATTAGGCTTTTCTTTTGCTCCTCAGACTCCAATTGCCAGATACCGACTTCTTGGATAAAGAATAGCCCCACTGAAGGACCTTTTATCGTCAGCGCTTTACCGATCAGTTGATGATTTTTCTGTTGAGAGGGTTTTGATAGCAACGGATAGATGTCATTATCGAGAGTTTCTTCGGTCAAATCTTCCTCATCGTCTTCCTTCTTGGGTTGCTCCTCTTCGGCGGGTGTATCGGTAACGGTGTCCGGTGCTGTTTTGACATAGATATATTGAATTTGATAATCCAAAGTCAGAGCCTTAAACCACCGGATGTATTGTTGTTCAATGAATGACACATCTTGTTCTGCACCGTAGAGATATAAACTTGCTTCATTGTGATGAGGGTTGGAAATCGAATCAATGGTCACTAATAATTGCACAAATGTCTCCTGGGCGCCCAGAATCATTGCATCGAAATCTTGAACAAATAGTCCTGCATCCTCATCCAGAAGGCAGGTCAGTGCTTGTTCCTCAATACTAAATGCTTCTGTCAGCAATGTGTCAAATTGAGCGCTTAGCGAACGGTATGTCTCATAGTCCGATACTAATGTAAGGTCTTGCCAAAAACTTTCCTTCTTTCTCTTCTTTATGGCTTCTAGTTGATCGAGATGGCTCAACAGGCTGATCCAGGTACCACCATTTTCCAAGGCCTGCACCATCGTACGATGCGCAGCCGCGTCGTCGGCAATCTCAAGTAGCGTACTTGTTTCTTTTAGCTCGCTGTTAGCCAATCTTTCAACGATAGTGATTGAATTGTTTGTGCTACTTATCTCGATCGTTAGGGGGGCGTTTTGTTTGTATTGAGCCAGCACTTCAGCCAGGGGCCACGAGATGCGCTGTTGTATAATGCGTTGTATCGCTCGAGCGCCATATTTTGATGACCTAATATCTTGCGCCAGAATCGGATAGATGGATTCAGATAGGGTCAACTTTACCGGTCTACTGATGACGCCAGGTACCCGTGTTAGATCGCCTATTTCCTTTCTAATGACAGCCTCTTGCTCTTGGCTTGTTAAAGGAGAAAAGGGGACGACCAACTCTATTCGATTAAACAGTTCTGGCCTGAAATGTTGGGTCACTGCTTCTTCAAAGTGCGCCTCTAATGTGTTGCCAGATTCGTTCTGTGTGAAGCCCATCTTGTTAGCGGAGAAACTTTGCCCCCCGATATTGGATGTCATGATCACGATGGTGCTGCAAAAATTGGCAATCTCACCCTTATCATCAGTGAGTCGCCCCTCATCGAGTACTTGAAGTAGTAAATCGAAAAACGAGGTGTCAGCTTTTTCAATTTCATCGAATAGAACAATAGCAAATGGCTGTTGCCTGACTTTAGTGACAAGGCTAGCTTCGCTGGCTGCAGTCAGGCGTGTCACTGAATAGGGATCCGAATATTCGGACATATCGAATCTGACCATCCTTTTCGCATCCCCAAAGATATACTCTGCCAGCGTTTTTGCGATTTGTGTTTTACCAACACCGGTTGGGCCCACAAACAGCGCCGAGGTGATGGGTTTGCCAGAGCGCGCCATGCCACTTTTGACGGTCAACAAACCGTTAATCACTTCATCAACTGCGCGATGCTGCCCAATGACGCGTTCTTCAAAAAAACGTTTTGCTTGGGATGCTTTAAACGGGATGTCGGTATCCACCAGAAAAGGGGGCATTCCTGATTCGTCGCAAAATGCACCAATCGCGGCCTGCTCACTGATGGTGGTAGTTTGTTTTGGTGCCTGCAATAATAAAGATTCAAAGAATCGAATGGTTTTACCTGGGTAGCCCGAGTACGGTGCATATCGTCGGTGTAACGAGATAATTCGTTTAATTGCATCTGGGCTGGCCCCGACTTTCAGTAATTCGCATAACCCTTTCACTGCTAGTGATGTGATTCGATTCTCTTCCTCAGTCGAGCGCTCTGAAAACCGAACGATATGAAAAAGTTGGGAGTAACCCGGAGAGCGAAGATCAATTTTTTCCAGTTGCTCTTCAGTTAATTCACCAATTAAGGCCATTTCATTACGCTGTAACCCATCTCGAAGCGCATCTCCTATACTGACGGAGCTGCCCGCGTACTGGCCAACCTCAAAAAGCTCAGCGTAGTTGCCAACGTACATAAGATCAGCTGATCGGCGTAGCTCCGCTACCCATTGACCTAACCCGTACTGCCAACCACCTTCTTCGGTGAGTACGCGCAAGAGTTGGGCAGCCGTTGTTTGCCAGGGTATTCGTTGAAATTCCATTTTGTGTTGTCGAAAAAACTCCTGAATAAGTGCAGTCTTACCACACCCGTTAGGACCGACAATCAACACACTTTGTCGATATGGGCCAAGTAAGTTTTTACGCAGATCGTCAACATAGTCATCCAATCCGATAGCACTCATACGCGTATAAGTGATATGCCTTGCTGTTTTTCCAACAATGTTTTCTTTTTGCCCTTGACGTTTTTGCATCAGTTCCGATGGCGTATAAAACTCAAGCTGAATAGGGTGATGATGAACCACCGGTGGGGTGTACCATTGTTTTGATATGAGGGAGTGCTGTGAGGTTAATCGTTTGTTACGCTGAAATTCCAGTAATACGGTTTCTTTTAGGTTTTTCTTAAGTTCATCGATGGTCTTGGCGAAATTAGCTACCCCGATTGCCGGAGCAAAACCAAAAATATCCTCTCCATCGTATACCCAATAAACAAAGTCGAAGGAGATATCGTGGGCCTCAAAATCAAATCTCTTCTTATTTGCCGGTACGGTAACGGTGAACGTATCCAGGTGCGGCGGGTGATTGTTGAGATAGCGGTAGACCTTGTCGTATTCACCTTCATTGATCAGCTTTTTTTGAGCAGCACTTTGAAACGCAAGAGCGATATAGTGTGATTGTTGATTTGGCCAAAGTGTCGTTAAGTCACCGCTTACTCGCGCAAGGGTAAAGCCAGATACATGGGATTGGGTGATGATGGGGAGATTAAGATCGACCAGTTTACTCATTCAATGCTAAGCCTATTAACGTTCTATCCGTGTAGCGCAAAACCATCACCTGTTGGAACAAGGGCTGCTGGTTTTAGGCGGTGAATGTTCGGGTATAAATTACCATAAAATTGTGAAAAGACGGGTATTTTTATCGCTGTGACCTTGCTTGTTGCTGTGCACCTTGGAATGCCCTTTCAACATAAAACCAAAAAACTCCTGAATCTCAGAGTTATGTCTATAATTCACTTACTTTACATCAGCATAAGGAAATGATTATGAAACGACTATTTATTCTAGCTCTTTGTTTTGGCTTAATTGCCTGTAAATCAGACCTAACCGTGGAGATAGCATTGGAGGGAACGGTAGCCAGTGATGATGGCACCATTAACTGCCCTGACATTTGTGCAAGGGAGGTTACCGATAAACAAACCATTACGTTAACCGCTATTGCCGATTCGGATTCCTATGCATTTCACCACTGGGAAGGAGCGTGTACCAATACAGATCCGGTTTGTGTCTTAGAAGTTCACCCCTTGTTACCGTTTAACGTAAAAGCGCAATTTGCTTATACGGGGATAAAATTGGGCGATATTGAATTTGAAGATAAAAATTTAGAGGCGTGTATTCAAGAGATGAGACCTGACTACCAATATATACGCGCATGGCTGACTCATCTGAATTGTACTGATAGAGGGATTGAGTCTTTAGCGGGTATCGAGGAATTGGATGGTTTTCATAGTTATTTTAACTTGGACAATAATCGGATCAGTGATTTGTCACCTTTGGAGGGGCATAGGTTTTTGAAAAGTTTGTATTTACGCAATAATGCCATTGTTGATCCAGCTCCCTTAAGTAGCATTGTGATGTTTGCTGGTTCGATATTTTTGAGCGGAAACCCAGAGTTAGATTGTGAAGCAATGCAAAGTGTTGTCGATGGGTATTTTCAACCTAATAAATTTCACGTTGAACAATGCGATATATTTCCAGAAATAGTGCTGTTTGACGATGAGGTAGTGATCACACCCATTGAGTTGCCTGATGAAAATGTCGTGTTTGCATCAGGTGAGCTGCCTTAATTTAGCGCCATGCTTTAAAGTAGTGTTGTCTGGTGTTGATTAGGGGTTATTAGGAGTGACGAGAAAGGCATGTTAGCTGTATTCAGGTTGGAAAGTGTACTGAGTATGAACGATGTCGCTGTAATCACTCGTTGCAGTGACGTAACCGTGGTTGAGAAATTGAACGTGAATTTTGTGGAGCTCGATCGGTTTCTCTACCATTAACAAATGTGCACATTGCAACAAGTTAACTGCGTTCACGGTTGGGTAATGCCAATGTAAACTCTCGATAAACTCCTTTGACGAGTAGGGGTCACGCTCTCCGTTGATAATCAATAAAGGGCATTTGATGTTCTTTGTTTGCGGCATAATTAAGGGTAGCCCCTGTTCAAGATCATCAAGGACTGTACTAAATTTGTCGATAAATTTTTTAATTCTCAAAAAGCTAGAATGATATAATGCTTTAGGAAGATTTGGTGGGTTATAAAAAAGCGAACTCATAAACTCGATCGTATCGTCAACTGACTGATGATCAATGTCGCCCCGCATTTTTTTGGTGATATCTTTTGATCTTTCTCCACCCTCACCACTGCCCCACAGGTCTGGAATGCTGATTAAGGTCAGCGTCTTCACTCTATCTTGCCGTGTGGCAGTATAAAAGGTTGAAAGCAACGAAAGCATAGAATGCGCAATAATATTGACTTTCTCAAATCCAAACCAGTCCAAGGTATCGTCTAGCCAGCGGCATAATTCATGCAATGTATGTCTTCGGTCGTTAAAATACTGGGTAAGGCAGGCTCCTGGAATATTCAAAGCGATTCGATAATAGTCCTTGTTATCGTAACTTTGCATTTGGCTCCGCCACAGCGACTTATTCGTGCCAAGGCCGTGCAGGAATATGATTGGCTCTGCTTTTGGGTCTCCCTGTGTAATGCAGCTCCATCGCTCACCTTTGATGGTAAAGGACACGGTCTTAACCCGCCAATAACTAGCAATATGGGATGTTAAGGTGTGTTTTTGGTCATCGTCCATTACAGTCGAGTTCCTTTATAAAAGTGAGTGGTGTTAGTGCGGATCACCCAAGGATATAGGTCGGAA
This sequence comes from uncultured Gammaproteobacteria bacterium, assembly GCA_913063125.1. Lineage (GTDB taxonomy): Bacteria > Pseudomonadota > Gammaproteobacteria > Pseudomonadales > Ketobacteraceae > 42-54-T18. The sequence continues at coordinate 91,525 of CAJXZM010000004.1, forward strand.
GATCAAAAAACAATCGTTAGCCCTTTGTGAAATTGGGTTCTTCGGTGCCTAAACATCACCCAGAGACGTTTTATGACAACGTTATGGGCTGTGCTCAGGTCGGGTAGTGTGTGGTGCACATGGTTGCTATCTGCCGCTAGCTTTTTGAAACTGTTATGTATCAGTCAGAAAATCATTGGCTGCGCTAAGTAGTTGTTTTGGGAATTAATTTCTAAATAAAAGTTTTAACAATCTAACAGCTTGTCGAGAAGGGGGCTCTATCAGGCAAATACTCTGCTTTCGTATTCTGTCTTATTTATCAGAAGGCTGTTTGAAATTGGGGTCTTTTGATACAGAAGAAGTCTGCTTGCCTTCTTCCTTAATTGTATTGAAGTGTGTGAGCGCTTTTCCTCCGGCCTTTGGTTTAGATAGGAGGAAACCTTCACCATTTGAGGGAGCCCCTTTTACGTAATGCAGGTGGGTCGTGCAAAATCGGCCTTCAAAGGGCTTGAGCTGTATGATGGGAAACTATCACGTGCAGTTCTTAGGCGACGAAGGGCCGCAAGGCCCCTAGCTACCCGGTGCGCGTCAAAGGTGTCCAAAAAGTGCTATTTATGGGCTCAGGGGTGTCGGGTTTTTTTACACTTGATTTCAAGGTGTTGGTCAATAGCAAATGAATCCCCTTTAAAATCAACGGAATGATGGGTTGGCATAAAATTTGCATTAAGAGGTGGTCGTTGCCTTGCAATTTGGTGGTATCGATTTTAAGCTTCTCTCATGGAAAAAGAATAAAAGGACGAATATTATGAACTCAAAGTTAACATTTTTATCTGCACACGCCGTAGCGGGTATTATTGGAATGTTGGGATTCGCGACTTCCGCGCAAGCACTGGTTATCACGCCAACATTTACTACAGTTATCACCGATACTACCAATGCACAAGGAACCACCGTCTTGCGCGCGGATTTAGCAGGCCTCGGTATCGACCAGATTAGTTATATTACAGTTAATGATAGTAACAGTGGTACTGGCGGTTCAGCAGGTGCGTATTCGGGATTTGATATAGATGCGTTGTTCCTAGATTTAGATGGTGACTATCTAACCTTAGGCGACCAAATCTATGCGTCCTCTTTTGACTACTCTGCAGGCACCCTTCGCTTTGGTAGCGCACCTTCCTCCAACACGGCGGGCGCGTTAAACGGTTCTATAGACGCTTCGACCGTGGACGAAGCCTTTGCTACCCTCGATACAATTGATGCAACTTGGTTCGGTGCAGGATCTGTTTCACTAGGTGATGGTGGCTCACTGACAGCGAATTTCGATCCCGCTGTGGGGTTCACCGGTAGTCTGTTCATTATTACTGGCGAAGTTGGAACAGGGCTTGGTGAGAGCATAACTGGCCTAATTGAGATTGGTGACACGCCAATATCAGTTCCCGAACCCTCAATGTTGCCCCTTATGGGTGTTGTCCTGGCCGGCTTAGGATTTGTGCGTCGCCGTAAGAAGCAAGCGTAACAAAGCAGCTTTCTTTGTTCATGATAGCCAGCTTCATTTGAGGCTGGCTTTCTTGTTTTTGAGCGGCAGTAATGGTCATAAGCAGTCTGTGGGCATATCTATGAGAGCCATTATCAACTATGCACATAGCGAGCAAGGATAAGTCGTCGCGTAGCTGCGACTTTGTCCAGTTGTTGAAGGAGCCCGCCCCCTGCCAGCGCCTACTGCTTTATAGCAAATATCTAAAGAACCTCACCTCCTGTCATAACCCTATTGCGGCCATAGAATTAACGATAAAAAATAAGTCACTGTTCATAGTGCAATGTATTCCGGCATCTGGCACCTCGTATCAACGCAGTATTAACTCCAAGTAAACACCAATCTACGTTGCCACCTGGTTCTGCTGTTTTAGGGGGGTGGGTAGGCTTTTCTCTTCTGCGCGCTTATATCGCTAAATCACCACGAAGCAAGGTGGTCGAACGAATTTCAATCAAATGTGACGAGGGGAGGGTATTGGCTTGCTGATGATGCTGGAGTCGTCAATCAAGCAATTACTAGGCTAGAAATTCAGACCGATAAAGAGCAGGCGTTTGTAGATGAAAAAAATGTAACTTATCCAGAAAAAGTCACTTTAAAATGGCTATATCAGCATGCACCTGTAAGCTCATGGGAGTGGTTAGCTGGAATTATAATCTCTGTTTTTGCGTTAGGAATAGCATTTTCAGAAACTCCCTTGTATAAGTCGCTAAAAGTTGAAAAAGAAAATGTCATCATTGAATCGAAAAAAAACTAACAATCGTATCAGTCGTTGCACAAAGCGTAGTTTGTTTGTGTGGTCGCTTCGCTTATACCACAAAAAAATCTGCACTTTGTGCAGCGACTGATGCGGGTGTTGGCTTTCCCGCAATAACCTGAGACTTATTTGTCAAATAATACTGGCGAGTTAAATGACGATAAAGGTCCATACAAATTTATTAATATGAATTCAGGTATAAATAAATCAGGTGAAATCACTAATGCAATCACTTTAAGAATGTTTTGGTATGTTGATGATAAAAGCACTTATGGTGTAAGAACTGACACATCAAAATATCATTTTAGTGGAGCGGGGATCGCTAGGTTTAGCGTCTCATATATTAGGTGCAAGTTGGAAATCGGAGGATCTTCCTATTTCAATAGATACTTTTAATATGCTTGTTAATGGTGTTCTGAATAATTGGTGGAATTCTATGCTTGTAGAGCAAAGCTAACAAGTTACTTCAAGACATTTTGCTACGCCGTTTTTGTGTACGGGTCGCACGCTCCTATTTTTACACAAAACAAAATGAGCGCCGGAGTAAGGCGTTGAATCTGAGTCATTACATATTATACAATATTGTCTATTTACGCGATGCAAAGAGGCCTGGGTTACTAGGCTACTTGGCTCATTGAATCTAATTGAAACGGTAAGTATAACTACTAGATAAATTTTCTACCTGCTGCTAGGATCTCCCATCGAACTCTGCGTCCCTTTAAAGGGGTTTATCCAATAAACGTCGAAATATCTCATTTTTCAATGAGTTTTATCAAGAGGGAAAAAATGAGAAAAGTAGGATTGATTTTAGCGTGCTTATCAATGTCAGCGTGTACTCACATGGCAAGCTACGAGTTTGAGGTAAATAAATTAGAAAATTCTAGTATTGTAATTGTTGATAGCAGGCCGCAGCGTGACAAATTGCTAACCAACCCATGTCAAAATGATAAAGGCATTTCGAAAATTGCAGATGAGCATATCCTCCCAAATAAAATTGATTTTCTTAAAGATAGACTCACCAAAAGTGGTCTTTTTGAAGATGGTGTGAAGCTTACACTAAGAAGATTTAACTTGGGTTTGATTGTTCCAATGTCATGTGCGAAAAACAAGTCTATTGCGGCTGCAGGTGCTTTAGCTGGAATTGGTATTCAAAGTTTTTCAAATCATCAGGCGCCTATAGAAGAAGGCGTTTATTGTGATATTTATTTTACTATAAAAGGTAGGAAGCATTCCAGTTATACATATGTTGAAGCTCAAAGCGGGATTGATAAATTAATGGGTATAACTGTTGGTACATCGGGCCTTTTAAACCCGATTGAAAAAGCCGTAGACCATTGCATTATTGAGGCAATTTCAAAAAGCCGCTAACGATTTTTTGGTCAAGTGATTTGTAAACTTTTAATCGACGGTTCTGCTCTTTTGGTTTGTTTCTTCGTTAGCTGCTCTCGGCGCTAAGTCGAAAAAGCCAACCCAAGTGCAGTTACTGTTACCGTGGAAGTAATCGTGAATACGATAAATGTATCTATCATTTGTTGAATGGTCATAATTTGTAAAACTCCTTTTTTACTAATACTTCCTTGTTTGTCACTTATAAGTCAATTAAGTTTCAATACCATTGATAATTTGATTTATAACTTGTGTTGCTAGCGGGCTCGCTTGATATCAAACCCACAGTAAAAGCTTGTTTGGTGATCAGAATAAATTTGCTTGGCTAGTATCTTTTTTGCTTTGCTGAATGATGAAGGGTGGTCAGCGTAGCGGGGGAATGATTGTCCTGATGTGGCTGTATTAAACATTCTACAAGCGGATATGCCATCAGGAGGCCCATAATTGACACCAAACCCTACAATACGCCGCGAGAACTGATCAATTACAACCATAACCCAAAAGTTTTTGAGTGTTGCTGAGTGGCATTTAAAGAAGTCCACGGACCATAAGCTGTCTTTTGTATGCCCCAAAAATGTTAACCATGAAGGGCCGCTGCCGCCGCCGGTAGGTTTATTCTGTTTGAGTAATACATGCCTGACCTGGTCTCTGGTAATGTCAGTACCAAATACCAGGTTGATTTGCTGGGTAATTCGAGCTGTGGACTTCCCAGGGTTTGCTAGACACCAAAATGAGTTAAAATCTAACTTTATTAGAGGTGTTTATGAAGAGCAAACG
>CAJXZM010000005.1 GCA_913063125.1 uncultured Gammaproteobacteria bacterium
AAGTCATTAGCCACGACCCAGAAGAGCTACTGGCAGACTACGCAAAGCAGCAAGACGATATCAAAAAGCTACGAGATAAATTGAAAAATATTCTCAGTGAAGCGCTGAGTCATTAAAACAAGGAACGTTTTATGAATGATATAGTGATATTTGAAAGTGATAGCGGTGAGATTCAGGTTCAGCTAGAGAAAGAGACGGTTTGGCTTACACAAAAGCAACTCTCGTTGTTGTTGGATACGTCGACTGACAACATCAGTTTGCACCTGAAAAACATTTATTCCGAGAATGAGCTAAGCGAAAGTGCAACTACCGAGGATTACTCGGTAGTTCAAAAAGAGGGTAAACGGAATGTTACTCGAACCCTCAAACATTATAATTTAGATGCGATTATTTCTGTGGGTTATAGGGTTAACTCAAAACGAGGCGTCCAATTCCGCCAATGGGCCACCAAGTTACTCAATGAGCACCTGACCCAAGGTTACACGCTCAACCAACAGCGCTTTGAACAAAATGCCCAAGAGCTAGAAGCCGCCTTACAGCTAATACGCAAAACGGCCGCCAGCCCTGAGTTGGTGCTCGATACAGGCCGGGGCTTGGTAGAGATCGTTAGCCGTTATACGCAGACCTTCCTATGGTTACAGCGCTACGATGAAGGCCTGCTGGATGAGCCAGAAGGTAATAGTGGCGGAGTGTTAGCCACACACAAAGAAGCCAGTGAATCACTGGCACAGCTAAAACAGAACCTAATTGAACGAGGCGAAGCCACCGAGCTGTTTGCCCAACCAAGAGGGGATGGCTTGGGTGCCTTGTTAGGTAACTTAGATCAAACCGTGTTTGGTGAGCCAGCTTACCCAACCATTCAGAGTAAAGCGGCTCACTTGCTGTATTTTGTGGTAAAAAACCACCCATTTTCAGACGGCAATAAACGCAGTGGCGCGTTTTTGTTTGTCGATTTTCTGCATAGAAATAACCACCTTATAAACGAACAAGGCCAGCCCATTATTAATGATACCGGCCTTGCCGCACTGACGTTACTGGTGGCTGAGTCAGCGCCCACGCAGAAAGAAACCTTAATCCGTTTGATAATGAATATGCTTGCACCAGAGAGTAACCAATGACTGATGTAGAACAACTGATTACTGAGAATGTGGATGTTTGGGGCTCGGCGGTTAAGCGTAAATCCACTAGGGGTCGTGGCAGCTCAAAAAAGATAGACCTGTATGGTATTAAAAAACTTCGCGGATTGATTTTGGACTTGGCTGTGCGCGGGCTATTGGTGCCACAAGATCTCAATGATGAGCCTGCTAGCGCCTTACTGAAAAAAATCACTGACGAAAAAAAACTGCTCATTAAAGAAGGTAAAATCAGAAAGCAAAAAAAACTACCTCCAATAGGAGAAAGTGAAAAACTGTTTAGCCTGCCAGGAGGGTGGGAGTGGTGCAGGCTAGGAGTGTTGCTCAATAAGATAACAGATGGCACTCACCACTCACCACCAAACGGAGATGCTGGTGAGTTTTTATACATTACCGCCAAGAATATTAAAAACAGCGGTGTGCAGCTCAGTAATGCCACTTATGTCACTAGGCTGGTACACGAGGAGATTTATTCCCGATGCGATCCAGAAAAAGGAGACATTCTTTATATTAAAGATGGGGCAACTACAGGTATTGCTACCATCAATAATCTGGATGAACCATTCTCAATGCTGTCGAGCGTCGCGTTGCTGAAAGGTTCAAAACTTCTAAGCAGCGAATTTGTACTGCAATCTTTGCGTTCACCTTTATTTTATAAAGAGATGAGGGCTGGTATGACAGGCGTAGCAATAACTAGAGTTACCTTAAGAAAACTCGAAAGCGCTTATATACCGGTCCCCCCTCAAGCTGAGCAGCATCGGGTCGTCGCGAAAGTCCATGAACTCATGGCGCTATGCGACCAACTAGAACAACAACAAGAAAACAGCATCAGCGCCCACCAAACCCTAGTAGAAGCCCTTCTAGCTGCACTCATTAGCGCAGGTAAAAAGAGCGAGTTCAACCAAGCCTGGGCCAGAATCGCCGAACACTTCGATACCCTATTCACCACCGAACACAGCATCGACCAACTTAAACAAACCATCCTGCAACTCGCAGTGATGGGAAAGCTCGTACCACAAGACCCAAATGACGAACCGGCCAGGGTGTTGCTAGAGAAAATCGCTGCCGAGAAAGCGCAGTTGATTAAAGATAAGAAGATTAAGAGGAGTAACTCTGTTGATAGCATAATTAGAGAGAATTGTGATTGGTCGTGTCCTCGGCAATGGTCAGAAGTTGAGCTTCAAAACTTGTTTAAATTTATAGACTATCGTGGAAAAAACCCAGAAAAGTCAGACAAAGGAATGCGAATTATAACTGCAAAAAATATAAGAATGGGGTTTGTTAAAGAGGAGCCAATAGAATATATCAGTGAAGAGTTATACAAAACATGGATGGTTAGAGGTTTTCCTAAAGTTGGAGATATTCTGTTTATTACTGAAGGCCATACAATGGGCTTTGTTGCGCAGGTAGCACTAAATTATGAGTTTGCGTTAGCCCAAAGAACAATATGTTTTCAACCTTTTTTAGGGCTCGATGTGTCGTATTTTCTGTATGCGCTAATGTCGCAACAGTTTCAAAATATTATAAGAGACAATCAAACAGGTTCCGCGGCCGGAGGAATAAAGGCAAGTAAGCTGAAAAGAGTTCCTATACCCGTCCCTCCTCTGGCCGAACAGTATCGGATTGTCGAAAAAGTCAAAGGGCTGATGATTCTATGTGACGAGCTAAAAGTCCGTATCAACGAATCACAATCCACACAATTGCACCTAGCCGACGCCATGGCCGAGCATGCATTAAGTAACGAAGGGGCTATTTAATGAGTGAGACTTACAACCTCTATTGTGATGAATCTTGTCATCTGGAAAATGATGGTCAGGTTGCTATGGTGCTTGGTGCTATCTGGTGCCCCGTAGATAAAAGAGTTGAGATTTCAGAGCGAATTCGTGAAATTAAAGGTAAGCACGGGTTAGGCCGCTCGTTTGAAATAAAGTGGACTAAGGTCAGTCCATCCAAATTAGCATTTTATATGGATGTCATCGATTACTTTTTTGATGATGACGATCTTCATTTTCGCGGTTTAGTCGTTCCGAATAAAAATGTGCTGGATCATAACCAATACGCTCAAACGCACGATGAGTGGTATTACAAAATGTACTTCACGATGCTGAAAAGCATATTGGAGCCACAGTCGCATTATCGTGTGTATATCGACATCAAAGATACTCTAGGGAGCGAGAAAGTTCGCAAGCTACAGGATGTCCTTTGTAACAATGCACTGGATTTTTCTAGAAAGATGATTGAGCGGGTTCAGCAAGTGCATTCCCATGAGTCGGAGCAGTTGCAAATAGCAGATCTATTGATTGGGGCCTTGTCATATTTGCATCGAGGGCTTTCTGAAAGTAGGGCCAAAATGGCACTGATAGAGCGGATTAAGGCACGTAGCCATTATTCTTTAACGCAAAATACCTTGTTGCGTGAAAATAAGATGAATTTACTGATATGGAATGGTGGTCAATAATGAGTGATGTAGATTGGCTACCTGAATTAGAGCCGCTGGGTGATTACGCTGGAGATTGGGATAGGTACTTTGAGGCAATTTATCGGTTTTTTTGTGATGATTTTGTTGATATGAAACCGCACTTTCGTGGTAAGCGATTAGGGCTTAAGCGCCACCCTATTATTGAAGAAAAAGAAGCCACATTTTGGCATTTCATTTCTGAGGGTAAGGTTGAAGATGAAAGGACACCTGATTTAAGGCGTTGTGAGCGAATTCGCTGGCCTGCCCCGGTTATTAATAACAGTGAGGATGAAAATTTAAAGATTTGGGCTGAGCCAAGTGGAAGTAATCAGAGAATATTTATTTGGTTTGAAGAGGAGTCGTATCTCGTAATTCTTGAGGATAGGGGTAAGTATATACTGCCTTGGACAGCCTATTATGTGGAAAAGGAGCATCGACGAAAGAAGTATATTAAGCGTTGGAAGAGGTATGGCGCTTATTGAAATGAGGCTGGCCTCGCCCTCCGAAAAGAGCGGAGCCGTAACTCCTTCAACGCTTACATCAAATGCATGCATTTGATTGGTGGATGAGCTGTCGTAACTATAGTGGTAGCAGCGTTAATAATCAATGGTTTTCTAAGCCCTGCTAATGTTCGGGTTTATCTAAGTGATTGAAAAATAAAAGATATGTGGCTTTGTTGGCTAAGATTTTTCGAGATGTGGTGGCGGGTTTATCTTTCTAAAATTAATAGGTGCAGGTTAGTGCGGCGAGAGTGATATTTTTCGCCGCCGCATGGGGTCAATTGGTTGCTACCGGTTGGATTTGATTGGTTTTTGTTGGTTTTTGGCGATAAAACGTGTGTTGGCGGAAAATAGCTGGGCTTGTTACAAAAATAATTAAAATTCTTTTGAGTGTAACCCTGAAGTAACCCGAGGAAGATTTTGCTTGGGTTTGAAAGCTGGGTTTTCGGTAACTGCTTGAAAACTAAAGAAAAAATGGTGGCCCCTCCCTGACTCGAACAGGGGACCTGCCGATTATGAGTCGGATGCTCTAACCAACTGAGCTAAGGGGCCATATAAGAAGGCGCCCATTATACTGATCACAGATAATGGGCGCCACTTTTTTATCACAAATACTACGTCTAAAACAACTTTAACAGGCTGAAATCGCTAGATTTCTTTCTATCCTTGCCGTTTTCTTACTGCTTATCCGTATCCAAGAAGCTACGAAGGTGCTCGGAGCGGCTTGGGTGACGTAATTTACGTAGTGCTTTTGCTTCAATCTGACGAATACGTTCACGAGTAACGTCGAACTGCTTACCCACTTCTTCAAGCGTGTGGTCAGTGTTCATATCAATACCAAAACGCATGCTCAGTACTTTAGCTTCACGAGCCGTTAGGCCAGATAGTACGTCACGAGTGGCTTCACGAAGACCTTCCGTTGTTGCTGTATCCATTGGTGAATGGATATTGGTGTCTTCGATAAAATCACCCAAATGCGAATCTTCATCATCGCCAATCGGGGTTTCCATGGAGATAGGCTCTTTGGCAATTTTAAGTACCTTGCGAACCTTGTCTTCTGGCATTTCTAAACGTATTCCGAGTTCTTCAGGAGTGGGTTCGCGCCCCATTTCTTGAAGCATTTGTCGAGAAACTCGGTTTAGCTTGTTGATAGTCTCAATCATGTGTACTGGAATTCGAATGGTTCGCGCCTGATCCGCAATAGATCGGGTGATTGCCTGTCGAATCCACCACGTTGCATAAGTAGAGAACTTATAACCACGACGGTATTCAAACTTATCAACCGCTTTCATCAGGCCAATGTTACCTTCCTGGATAAGATCCAAGAATTGTAGGCCTCGGTTGGTGTACTTTTTAGCGATAGAGATAACCAAACGTAAGTTAGCTTCAACCATTTCTTTCTTGGCGCGGCGAGCTTTGGCTTCACCGATAGACATGCGGCGGTTGATTTCTTTGATTTCAGGAATCGTTAGCGTGATATCTTCTTGAAGTGCAAGCAGTCGACGTTGGGCGCGTAAGATCTCTGGGCGAAGCTCCATAAGGCCATCTGCGTATGTGTCGCCTTTTTTGATTTCTGCATCAATCCATTCAAGCTTTACTTCGTTGCCTGGGAATGACTTTAGAAAGACAGGGCGAGGCATTCTTGCAATACGAATCGAGCTGTTCATTATAAAACGTTCGTGCTTGCGAATTGTTGCCAGTGTTGTTCTAACCTTGTGTACCAGCGTGTCAAACATGCGAGGTACAAGCTTGAAGGTGATGAAAATGTCACCCAGTGCTTGGAAGGCTTTTTCTGCTTGCTTGGATGCGCGGCCGTGTTTTTCAACTGTTGCATTGGCTTTGGCTAATAGATCAGAAAGCTCTCCAAAGCGCTCTTTGGCTTCTTCAGGGCAAAGAGAGTTATCAATTTCTTCCTCATCTTCGTCATCTGCGTTCTTTTCTGCTTCGGTCTTTGGTTGGTGTGGTGCTGGAATTGCAACGGCATCAGTTTCATTCGGGTCAACGTAGCCATTGATGATGTCAGTTAGTCGACGCTCTTCGAGTTCAACTTTATCGTATTCTGTAAGAATGTGTTGCACAGCGCCAGGCCAGTACGCTAAAGAGTGAAGAACTTGGCGTACGCCTTCTTCAATACGTTTGGCGATAACGATTTCGCCTTCACGTGTTAGCAGTTCAACCGTACCCATTTCGCGCATGTACATGCGAACAGGGTCGGTGGTTCGGCCCGGCTCAGTTTCTACTGATACAAGTGCGGCAGCAGCTTCTTCAACGGCGTCTTCATCGGCGCCGTCGGAACCGTCCTTCATAAGAAGGTCATCTGCTTCTGGGGCTGTCTCGTGTACCGGGATGCCCATATCGTTGATCATGCCAACAATATCTTCAATCTGATCTGGGTCAGTGATATCGGATGGCAAATGGTCATTAACTTCTGCGTAGGTTAGATAACCTTGCTCCTTGCCATGTGCAATAAGTTGTTTTAACAGTGATTTTTGCTTCTCTTTATTGCTCATGCAGTGCCGTTTCCTAAGTCAGGGGTCGCGTCGAACGCGGGATTATACAAGTGTCGACGCAAATAAGCTAGAACCCTTGTGGATTGGGGGGTAAGTGCCGTTTATGGGGGTGGTTGAATAAAATTCAACCGTAGAGTGATAATTTATTCTGTTTTGATGATTACTGGTGCCAAGGCAAGCTTTAACTTTAGTAGTTCTCTGAGTTTTGTCTTGTCTTTTGCGCCATCTTTGATCAAGTCGTCAAGATCAGACTCAACTTTTGCTCTCTCAAGGTTGCGTAGCGCGTCGCTTAGCTCTGGTGCGCTAGCTTCTTGCGGGATTAAAAATTCTTTGGCCGCAAGCTGGGCGAGATGTTCACCTTCTTCGGTGGCGTGCCAGCGGCCGAGAATGGCGGCGGTTGATGCTTCGGGGCGCTCTCTAAGTAAGGTAAGTAAATCCCTTAATAGTTCCATATAGGGAGACTGGAAGTTCTGTAAGTCTGTGGGTAATTCTGTATTGGCGGCATCTCTTGGGGTGTGCAAAATAATGCGTATTACTGCGTCGATAATGGGGGTGACAGTGGCGGGAGGTTGGATGGGTTCATCATCCCAGTCGTTTTTGTAGCCTTTTTTAAATCCTTTTTTGCCTTTCCACGCTTTATTTTTTTTAAATGACTTCTTTTGGCTTGGTCCGGAGTTTGTGTACTGGGATGGGTCAAAGTTGTCGTTTGATGGTGGGGCTTGGAGGTGGTCTTGTTGAGAATAGTCTGGTTGTGAGTAATCTTGAGGTGGGTAGTGGTGGTCGGCGCTGCCTGTCATGCCCGCCATATCGTCGCCCATGCTGCCCATCATGTCGTTATAGTCGGGTTGGCCTTGATGTGCTTGCGTTGCTTGGTTTTGCGGGGTTTTGTCAGGGGTTGTTGTTTCGGTAGTGTGTTTTGGTACGCTGGATACTGAGATTGCCTTTTCCAGATTTTCAGTGGAAAGCTCGGTAATAGCTGCGAGTCTGCCAATCATTAGCTGTCGAAATACGCCTTGGGGTAGTGTGTCCAGCAAGGGTGCAGCTTGGTTGGCGAGTCGTGCTTTGCCATCCATGGTGTTGACGTCAATATCCGATGATAGGGCGTCAAAGAAGTGTTCGGACAGTGGTGTTGCGGTACGAAATTGCTCTTCTAGCAGTTCGGGGCCGTCTTTGTTTACGAGTGTGTCGGGGTCTTCGCCTTCCGGTAGGTACAGGAAGCGAATTTGCCGGCCATCTTTCATGCAGGGTAGGGCGTTCTCTAGCGCTCTGTTGGACGCTTTTCTGCCTGCGGCATCACCGTCAAAGCAAAAAACCACTTCGCTAACGTAGCGAAAGAGTTTTTCAATATGATCTTGGTTGGATGCGGTGCCGAGGGTGGCAACGGAGTAGTGGATGCCGTGATGGGTGAGTGCAATAACATCCATGTAGCCTTCAACAACAACAAGTCGCTCAAGTTTCTGGGGGTGCTTGCGGGCATCGTAAAGCCCATAGAGCTCGCGGCTTTTGTGGAAAACGTCGGTTTCCGGGGAGTTTAGGTATTTGGGTTTGTCGTTGCCCAGTACTCGCCCGCCAAAGGCGATGGTTCTGCCGCGCATGTCCCGAATTGGGTACATGATGCGGTCACGAAAGCGGTCGTATTCGCGGCCGTTGTCGTTGCGAACAGTCAGGCCTGCATCAATGAGTAATTGTCGCTTAGGTTCGGTGTCGCCAAATTTGGATATTAGGTTGTCCCAGCCAGGAGGGGCGTAACCTACTTGAAAATGCTTGGCTGTTTCCCCGGAGAGGCCACGACGTTTTAAATAGCTGACCGCTTTTTCGCGAACACGGGGGTTTTTGAGTTGTGATTGGAAAAAATGATTGGCTTTATCGAGTATGTTGTAAAGCTCGGAGTTATCTTTTTTCTTAAACCCTGTGCCGCCTTCTCGGGGCACGTCCATGCCTAGCTTTTTTGCGAGTCCTTCGATGGCTTCGACAAAGTCTTCGCGAACATAGTCCATCTGAAAGCCGATGGCGTTACCGCTGGCGCCGCAACCAAAGCAGTAGTAGAACTGTTTGTCGGGGCTGACAGTAAAGGAGGGGGTTTTTTCATCGTGAAACGGGCAGCAGGCTGAGTAGTTCTTGCCTGATTTTTTGAGCCGGACCTGGCTGCCGATTAGGTCTACTAGGTCCGTTCTGGCGAGGACATCATCAATAAAATGTTCAGGGATTTTTCCTGCCATGGGGGTGTGTTCGCCGCTGGTTTAGCTAGTGTCGAATGTTAACTAAGTCGTGCTTTAATTTGTTTGCTGACGTCACCCATGTCTGCTTTGCCTTGAAGTTGGGGTTTTAATAATCCCATTACCTTGCCCATGTCCTTCATACCTTCAGCGCCAGTGCTGCTGATGGCTGAATCGATCAGGGTGTTGATCTCGTCTTCGGTTAAGGCTTTTGGCATAAATTCTTGCAATACAGTGATTTCAAAGCGCTCCACGGACGCAAGATCTTCGCGGTTAGCTGTTTCGTATTGCTGGGCAGAATCTTTGCGTTGTTTGATCATTTTGTCGAGAACGGCAAGAACGCGGACATCATCAGGGTCTATGCGTTCGTCAACTTCAATTTGCTTAAGGGCCGCGGTAGCCATGCGAAGGGGGTTGAGGTGGTCTTTTTGCTTGGCCTTCATCGCGGTGATAACGGCTTTGTTTAACTGGTCTCTAAGCGCTGACATTGGGCTTCCTTAATAAATAATTACAAACACAAATACGCCGGACAGGTTTTCCTGTACAGCGTAAGAGTGATCGAGGATCTGTGAAGTGTTAGCTTAACAGGCTTGACAGATTCTAGTAGAGGCGCTTGCGACGAATAGTTTCGCGAGAAACTTTCTTGGCGTGACGCTTAACAGCTGCAGCGGCTTTGCGCTTGCGAACTTGAGTTGGCTTTTCGTAGTATTCGCGACGACGTACTTCAGCTAGTACACCTGCTTTTTCACAAGAACGCTTAAAACGACGTAGTGCTACGTCAAATGGCTCGTTATCTTTTACCTTTACCTGAGGCATTAATCGTACCTTTGTATTTAATGGGTTAACTTCATTTTAGAGGTTCTTTGTAGTAACTCTCGTAGTGACTTTAGTCGTAACTACGGTAGTAACTACCAAAACATCTAAATCAGATCCTGTATCCATCTCAGTAGAGCCGAAACAATAGGGCTCCAGATTTGGGGCGTGAATTGTAATCTTAATGCTAGAGAATTGCAAAACCTGTTTAGCAGGTTATTATGTTCGGCATTAAATACGGTGGTGTAATGCACTTAAACCCAATTGAAAATAAAGGTGGCCTGTGAAAGTACTTGGAATTGAGACGTCGTGTGATGAAACAGGTATTGCTCTGTATGACAGTGATACCGGGCTCTTGGGGCATGCATTGTATAGTCAAATTGAGCTGCATCAGGATTATGGTGGTGTTGTGCCTGAATTAGCGTCTCGGGATCATGTGCGAAAGATTATTCCTCTGATTCGCCAGGTTATGAAAGAATCAGGTGTTATAAAGCAAGATATTGATGCCGTAGCCTATACGGCTGGCCCTGGATTGGTTGGTGCGTTGCTGGTTGGAGCGTCTGTCGGTAAAAGTATTGCCTATGGTTGGGGGGTGCCTGCTATCCCTGTCCACCACATGGAGGGTCATCTTTTGGCACCAATGCTTGAAGATAATCCACCAGAAATGCCCTTTTTGGCATTGTTGGTCAGTGGTGGGCACACTCAGCTGATTGGCGTTGATAATTACAGCGAATATACCATTTTAGGCGAGTCTTTGGATGATGCAGCGGGGGAGGCTTTTGATAAAGCTGCCAAAATGCTGGGGCTGGACTATCCTGGAGGGCCCGCAATTGCAAAGGCTGCGAAGGGGGGTGACGATAGTAGGTTTACATTCCCGCGGCCAATGATCGGCAAGCCAGGGCTAAATTTTAGCTTCAGTGGGCTTAAGACGTACTGCATGAATACAATTGATGACTGCGTTGAGTTAGAAGGTGGGCTTACTGAGCAGACTCGTAGCGATATAGCCTGTGCATTTCAGACGGCAGTTGTTGATACGTTGACGTTGAAGTGCAAGCGTGCCATCAAGCAAACAGATTATAAACGTTTGGTAATAGCCGGTGGTGTGAGTGCAAATACACTGCTGCGTGAGCGGTTGAAGAGTGTTATGGGGGGTATGGGGGTTGAGGTTTATTATCCTCGATTAGAATTTTGTACCGATAATGGTGCGATGATTGCGTTTGCAGGTTGTCAGCGTTTATTGGCGGGCGAGGTGTCTGACTATGCAATCCAGGTGAAGGCGCGTTGGCCGTTAGATCAGCTTACGAGCGGTTAGTGATGTTTTTGGTTGTCGTTGCTTTTATCGACGTTAGCTTCATCAACGTCGTGTTCCTCAAAACTACGTTCATTGCCTCGATAAAGACTAAGCATATTTTGTCGGTGGCTAAGAATAAGTAACAGTGACATGGTTGCGATAATCGGTAGATAGCTGCTTTGAAGCGCGCTTGGTACGGTTAGGGTAAAATAAATGGGGGCTGCTGCCCAGCTAACGAGGGCGGCTATAGAGGCTGTTCGGGTCATTATGATGGTACCAATCCAGGTACCGATTACCAGTAGCCCTGCAGGCCAATGTAAGGCCAGAGCGACTCCCATGGCGGTGGCGACGCCTTTGCCCCCTCTAAAATCAAAATATACAGGAAAGAGGTGTCCTAAAAAGGCACAAAATCCACATAAAGCAAGAACAATTGGGGGGGCGTTTAGCTCCATGGCGATTAAAATGGGAACAATTCCTTTAGCAATATCTCCCAGTAATGTCGCAACCGCTGCAAGTTTTCCTGCTGCACGTAAAACATTGGTTGTGCCAGGGTTCTGTGAACCTGTTGAGCGAGGGTCTTCAAGGCCTAATACGCGGCAAATTAATATTGCAGAGGAAATTGATCCCATTAAGTAGGATAATAGCCACAACACAATAACTAATACGGTATTCAGAATTCGTTTCCTTTCAAGGTTCGCGTCTAGCGGCGTTTTCTAGGATAATTACGTTTTATTAAAACAAATGGTTTGATGAATGGATATAGTTTATATACGCGAGTTAAATATTAAGACGGTTATCGGGATCTTTGATTGGGAGCGCAATATTAAGCAAACCGTTAGCTTGGATTTAGAGATGGGTACGGATATCGCCAAAGCGGCGGCTACCGATCATATTGATGACACCTTAGATTATAAAGCAGTGTCTAAACGGCTTATTGCTTTTATTGAAGCCAGTGAGTTTCAGCTGGTGGAAACGATGGCTGAGCGAGTTACTGAGATTGTACGGGAAGAGTTTTCAGTGCCTTGGGTTCGATTGCGTTTAAGTAAGCCTGGTGCTGTTCGTGGGTCAAAGGATGTTGGTGTTGTGATTGAGCGGGGAGAAAAGATCTAAATGGCTCGAGCGTACCTTAGTTTAGGCAGCAATATTGATCGAGAAAGCCATATAAAGGCGGGTCTCGATGCGTTGGCGCGTGAATTTGGCGCGTTAACGTTGTCCCCTGTGTATGAAAGTGAATCGGTAGGGTTTGATGGCGATGCATTTTATAATCTTGTGGTTGCCATAGAGTCTGACCTTTCTGTCGGTGAACTAAATTTCATTATGAAACGCATTGAAGATGATAACGGGCGCTCTCGCCAGGGGCCGCGTTTTAGTGCGCGTACGTTGGATATCGATATTTTGCTAGTGGGTGAGTTGTGTGGTGAGTTTGATGGCGTGCAGTTACCGAGAGATGAAATAGAAAAAAATGCGTTTGTGTTATTACCCTTGGTCGATATCGCTGCAGAAGAAAAACATCCGTTGTTAGCAATATCCTACGCTGAAATGTGGAAGGCGTATAAAAAAGAACAAAAATTGTGGCAGGTGACGTTTGAGTGGGAGGCTATATAGAGCGCCCACCGTCCACTGCAATAATTTGTCCTGTTATATAGGGCGATGTGGCTAAAAATATGATTGTTTTCGCAATATCTTCCAGCGTTCCAAGTCGCTCCAGTGGGATGCCTGATAAGATGTTGTTTTTTTCTTCGGCTGTCACCTCAGCTTCCGGTTTGGGCCAAAGAATTGCTCCGGGAGCAACACCATTAACACGGATGTTAGGAGCAAGTTCTTTTGCTAGTGACCGCGTCATCATCTGCAATGCACTTTTTGCCATACAATAAACGGTATGATTTTTTAGTGGTGCGCTAGCGTGGATGTCGATCATATTAACGATGTTACCCTGATGTTTTGCTAATGTTGGTGCAAGTTCTTGGCTAAGAAAAAAGGGCGCTTTGCAGTTGCTAGCAAAAAGGTCGTCCCAGTGCTCTGTTGATGTTTCACCTATCGCAGTAGGGAAAAAACTAGACGCATTATTGATGAGTAAATCCAAGCGCTGCCAATGTTGCACGCTTTGTTGGCAGAGCTGTTGTATATCACTTGGTTTATTTAAGTCAGCGTGTAAGCAGGTGCAGGAATTTTCTCGGGTCTGATTGAGTGTATCCGTTAACGTTTGAGCCTCAATAGCGGAGTGGCGATAATGAATGACGATGTTATAACCTTGTTGATGTAGCAGTATTGCTGTGGCAGCCCCGAGGCGTTGTGACGCCCCGGTTATGAGGGCAACAGGGGGGGCAGCAGCAGAAGGAGTAACAAAGGGGGCGCTCATTGATTTTTCTCAATAAATGCAATCACATCGTTTGCCGTTCGTTTCGGTGCTTCTTCCATGGGGATGTGCCCGAGATCAGGGTACATGATAACGCTTGAATTAGGGATCTTCTCTTTTAACAGATTGGCGTACTTAGGATGAATCCATGAGTCCTTTTCGCCCCAAAGTATTAGTGTTGGGATATTCAGTTCTGATAGTTTTGGTAAAAGGGAAAAATCGGCTGGCTGGCTAAGGCGATAGTTGTTTGCTCCTCGGTTACCTTCTCGCAAGGTCATGTCAAAATACAGCTGTGCTTTGGCATCGGTTAGTTTGCTAGTGTCTCCATAGACTTGTTTTATGGTATTGGTGACAACCCATTGAGGGGTGATATATTCAGTGATGGTATTGATGACAGGGGTGGCTTGAAGTTCAAGCATAAAGGGGAGGGACTCTTGCGAAGGAATACCTGCGGAATCTACCAATATTAAATGGCTCACGTCTTGGGGGTATAAGGCGGCATAGTTCCAAGCGATAGCGCCGCCTCGTGAATTACCTGCTAATACGAACTGATCAAGCTCAAGCTTTTCAGCAAGAGACTTCAAAAAAGTTGCTGTGTATGGCCAGTCATATTGCTTGTTGGGGTGAGGGCCGGTAAGTCCGTGACCAGGAAAGTCGAGGCTAATAATGCGGAATTGATTGTTAAGTTCTTTGACCCACCCTTCCCAGGTATGAAGTGACGCGTTGGAGCCATGAATTAATACCATGGTGGGAGAACCAGCCGGTAGACCTTCATCTCGATAGTGCACTGACATGCCATCAATGTCGATAAAGTGAGAATATTGATTGGTATAGATTGGCTTTAGTGTTTCGAGTGATTTGTCGAGATTGATGCTATAAAAAAGTCCTACGCCGATGGCGAGTGCGGCGATAGCGAGTATGGTTTTTTTCATGATGGGTTCCTGTTATTTATTGGGCAGCTTCTTGTTACTCCCAAAAAATTGATGTTAGCGATAAGTGCAGTATTAGTAATGTGCTTTTAGAAACATCTGCGGCATGGACGCTGCAGTTGAGCCCGGAGCCTGCCCCTCGAGCGCAGTGAGTGCATGGATGCAATATTTTGCGTTTTCCGAAAGCATATTGCTAATACTGCACGCTCTCTTAGATCCGTGAAGAATAGGTTTTTCTACTGTGATGCTTGAGTATAATTATTCTTAAGTCCCTTGAGTGCCTTTATTCGTCGTTGTCGAATTTCACTTCCAAGAGCTTCTCCCCTAAAGCCAAGATCAAGAATAGTTTTAGGGTCAACGTGCTTGAGAGTGGCCGCGGCATCGGTCAGGTAATCTGACTGTGCATAATCTCTATTTTCAAACCCTGTGCGACCTTTCGCATCGGCCTCACAGGCAGCTAAAAATAGCGGCAGCGTTTCTGGGCGACGTAATACATCAAGGGCCTCCAATAAGCGCATAACGGTTGACGGTTTTAGTTCAAAGGCAATGTGGCATTGTGTGTGATAGCGGGATACCAGTGTGGCAATACGTGCTGCATGACTGGGTACTTTGTACTGCTTGCATAATGCTTTTGTTAGAAACTCGCTAATGTCCTCATGGCCGTGGTGGGACGGTAGAATGTCTTCAGGTGTCTTTCCTTTACCAAGGTCATGAACAAGCGCTGCAAAGCGGATGGCGAGTTGTTCTTGTTGTTCAAAATGCTGGCTTGCGATGACTGCTTGATCTAGCACCATCAGTGTGTGTAAACCAGTGTCAATTTCGGGGTGGTGTTTGGCTGGTTGGGGCACGCCAAATAACGCGTCGAGATCGGGGAATAATGCGGCAAGTGCTTTGCATCGTCGCAAGGTCTCAAAATAAAGACGAGGATTGGGTTCTAATAACGCCTTTTCAGTTTCAGCCCACACTCGCTCAACGGTAAGGTTCTCTAGTTCACCGGATTGACTGATTGTTGTCATTAGCTGAAGGGTTTCTTCTGCGACGCTAAAACCTAGGCCCCCGTAACGTGCATGAAAACGTGCTACGCGAAGAACGCGAAGAGGGTCTTCAATAAAGGCTTCTGAAACGTGCCTAAGTATTTTTTTATCGAGGTCTTGTTGACCATTGAATGGGTCAATGATGTCCCCTGTTGGGGATTCTGCCATTGCATTAATGGTGAGGTCTCGACGGGATAAATCCTCCTCAAGGGATACGTCTCCGCCGGCGTAGCACTCAAATCCGCCATAGCCAGCGCCGGTCTTTCTTTCGGTGCGAGCAAGGGCGTATTCCTCGCCACTGGTGGGGTGAATAAATACAGGGAAATCGCTACCCACTTGCTGGTAATTCTTGGCCAGCATTTTTTCTGGGGAGCTACCGACTACAACCCAGTCCCTGTCTTTGATGGACAGATTTAATAATTTATCGCGAACAGCGCCGCCAACGAGATATACATTCATAAAAAATAACAGAAAAGTAGTTGACCTTTTTGACACCTTGAACGAACATTCAAAGCATGAATACTTTAAACACATTATCAGTCCAGCATTACAGCGTCAAATTCGCGGAGATTTTTGTACCTAAAAAATCCTCTGCGATTTTTGCGTCTGCAGGTTTTGTGCATGCAGCAATTTCGATTGTTGATGCATGCAAACCGGCAGTCTGTATGTGTCTCTCAATAATTGAGTGGCGCCGACATATGCTGCTGCGGCTGGGAGGAGTGATGTAATCGTATTTTAAACAATACCATCATCATTTTCAAAAAGGCCGCAGCAATCACTGCGGCCTTTTTTCGTTTTGGTCGCATATAAAATCCACGCTGTCAGGTCCTAAAAGATTTCTATCATAAGGAGTAGAGGGAACCGTCATGTCTGTTGCAATTGCATATGTTATCGTGATTTTAGTTTGGGCCACAACGCCACTGGGTATTAAGTGGAGCAGTGAAGGGTTTGCCCCGTTAGCGGGAGCGTTTTGGAGGGTGTTTATTGCTGCTGTTGTAGCGACCATTTTGGCAAAGGCCATGCGAGTCGCTGTGCCTTACCATAAAAAGGCTCTTTCTAGTTACGCCGCTGCCAATATAGGGCTGTTTCTAGGGATTGGTGCGGTATATGTGGGCGCTGCATACTTGTCGTCGGGGTTGATCTCTGTGTTGTTTGGGTTGTCTCCTATAGTGTCCAGTGTGCTTGGTCGGTACCTTTTGGATGAGCCTCCGTTTGGTGTGCCGCAATGGGTCGCCTTAGCTTTGGCTTTGTGTGGATTGTTTGTGGTGTTTCAAGGTGATATGCAGGTAACACAGAATGCCTACGTGGGTTTTTTGCTGGTGATGTTTGCGATGTTGTGCTTTTGTTTGAGTGGCGTATTAATTAAAAAAATTGATGCGTCTTTACATCCAGTGGCACAAACAACGGGGTCTTTGACGCTCGCTGCACCGCTATTTGGTTTGGTGTATTTTTTTGTTGGAGAGTCTGTCGATAACATTACAGAGAAATCGGCAATGGCGATTGTTTACTTAGCATTGTTTGGGTCGATATTGGGATTTCTCAGTTACTTTTATGTGTTGCAGCGATTGCCTGCCACAACCGTGGCGTTAACAACGTTGGTGACGCCTGTTTTGGCAATTTCATTGGGGGTGTTTCTAAATGGAGAGGTATTGTCTTTGAGTGTTGTGCTGGGAGGTGTGCTAATTAGTGGTGGATTATGTGTTTATTATTGGGGTGGGGTGATGAGCAATGAGGCGACTAAATAATTAACATTCGTGTGATGTCGGTTATTTCATCTTTATGCTCAGAGACGATTTTTAGTCCTTGGAAGGGTGTTATTTCACCTTTCTTGAATTTTACTTTATTGGCTGCGGGGGTGTCTGTGATTTTTGGGCAGTCTTTGATTTTGTCTGTGCCAAGATAAGCATGGTATCGAGCGATGAGTACAAGGTCGGCAAGGTCTGGTTTTTTGCTCTCGTCTCGCATCCATTGGTCCTTTGTGCGAGCGCAGTCAATGATATCTTCAGGCATATTCCAGTGCTCTAGAATGGCGACGGAGAATTCATTGCCGTGCTGTTCAATCATTTTATCAATCAGTTTCCAGTGGTAATCGGTTTTTAATTTTTCCCCTAGGGAAGAGATAATGAAAAGGGCGCCAGTGTCCTGTAGTAGACCTGCTAATAATGCATTTTCACTTGTAAAGTTGAGGGTGAATCCTGCTATCCAAGCCGATATTGCAGCAATGGTTGCGCTTTGTGCCCATACGTTTTTTATTTTTTGTCGAATAATGACTTTGTCGGTTTTAAATAACTTGTCGAGAGTATAGATAAGGACAAGATTTTTTGTGGTGTCCGCTCCCATTCTGCGAATTGCAATGCTGAGGTGTTCGCAAGGGTCTTTTCCGTGGTAAAGCGAGCTGGAGGCAACTTTCATTAGGAGGTTTGATAAGTTTTGGTCGTATTCCAAAATCTCGACTAAGTCTTTAGCTCGATAGTTAGGGTCTAGTACTAAGTCCCCCACACGGGAGGCAATTTTGGGGAAGTCAGGTAAAGGTCGGAGCCCACTTGTTATGTCTTGCTGTAGCCGTAAGTATAATTTATGGCTGTCACGTTCAATTGTCGCTTGGTTTTGAATGGGTTTTGTTGGGCTCATGAGGGCAAGGGCGGCTTTATGTAATGTAAGTCAAGGATGAGTCTTTTTGTTAGGGGGCATTCATGTCTTTGCTTATAACTATAGTCTGTTTTTGTAAGGATGTAGCCACATTTAGGCGATGATAATTCATGAGTTTGGGGTTAGCTGAGCATCATTTGCCGCTCTAGGTGTAAGCGGTTTGCCATCACCTCTGCACCGTTATAGATAGCTTTGATGTGGTGAATTAATCGTTGCTCTGCATCTTTTCTCATGGCGTATGGTAGGTCGATAGTGGATACGCCAATATAAAAAATAATGGTGCTAATAGCTTCTGCAACCAGGGATGCGTCTGTGATATTTCGATGCTTTAATCGGCTTTCAAGCTCGATTAAGTGTGCCAGCTCTTTGTTGATTTGAGTGAGCTCTTTTTTGATAGCTTGCCTTAGCTCGGCGGAGCTTCCGACGGCTTCTCGGGCTAATACGCGAAAAAGGTCGCCATTTTCTTTGAAATGCTCAAGGCAGTATCCGACGAGACTTTGGGTGATGTCATCGGTTTCCTTGTGGGACTGTTTTGCCGTTTTTAATAGGGCGTGTAGTTTTTGTGTGGCGGCTTCTATGAGTTCGAGTCCTAGCGCGTCTAAGTTTTTGAAATGACGGTAAAAAGATGTTGGTGCGATACCTGCCTCTTTGGCTACTTCTCTTAGGCTTAAGCTTGAAAGGCCTTTGTCTTCATTTAGCTTGCGCAATGCTGCAGAAATGATCGCTTCTCGGGTTCTTTGTTTTTGTGCTGCTCTAGTTGTCATGTTTTTCCGCTATTTTGATACGTTGGTCACGTATTCAGGGTACATGTGTTAGCTGAAAATTCAAGTTTTACTTTGTTTTGTGCTTGAGGCGGCTGGTTTTTGGGTGGGTAGCCCACTTATAGGTTTGAAAATTGGTTGCATCTGTTTGGGTATTGAGTACTATGGCTCACACTTGTACGCTGAAATTGGCGTCAGTGCTCAATGTTTAGTTGAGATCATAATAGTGAGAAAGCAAACTGATTGGGATTGGTTTGCGGGTAAAGGGAAGAATATGAGGAATAGTAAAGCCGTAGAACCAGAGGTTATGTCGGTTGTTGATACCGCATGGCTGCGAATGGATTCGCCAGAAAATTTAATGGTGATTAATGGTTTTTGGGTATTTGAAGAGTCGTTTTCGCGAGATCGCTTTGTACGTATTGTGCAGGAGCGGTTGTTGGCGATCCCCCGATTTAGAAATGTCCCCTTAAATCAAAAGAATCAGTATTTCTGGCAGCCTGTTGATGATATTGACCTTGATTATCACGTATCCAGTGTTGTATTGCCTAAAACGGGTCAAGCTGATGAGGATATGAAGGCATTTATTGCCGGAATAATTTCAGAACCTCTTGATGCGGGTAAGCCGTTATGGCGTTTTTATCATGTGGCGGATTATAAGGGCAAGAGTGCGATTGTATTTCGGATTCATCATGCATATGCCGATGGTATTGCGTTGATATCTGTTTTTGATGCGATTGCTGATAAGTCTGTATTGCACACATCCCCAGCAGCACACGCAACATTCCCAGAAGTACTCACCGCGCAGCCGGGTATGTTGGGCGGGTTAGTGTATGGCGTTAAAAAGGTGGGGGTTGCCAGTTTATTCACGCTTGGGTGGCTGTATGAAGCCGCTCATGTAGCGTTACTTTCATCGGATAGCAAAACCACCTACAAACAGTCGTTAACTGTGAACAAGCAGGTTGCTTGGGCGTCACCGTTAGATGTTGCTGAAGTGAAGGCGGTCGGAAAGGCGATTGGATGTACGGTAAATGATGTTTTACTAGGGTGCGTTGCAGGCAGTTTGCGGGGTTATTTGGCGAGTACTGGTGGTTCTCCAGATGGTGTGACGTTACGAGCTACAGTGCCTGTTAACTTGCGGCCTTTGTCAGAAGCAATGAATTTGGGCAATCATTTTGGCTTGGTGTATCTGGAGCTGCCAGTGGCGGAACCTGATGCGTCGAAGAGAATTGCCAAAGTTCGCCAAAACATGTCTACACTGAAAAGTGGTATTCAAGCACAAATGACTTACGGTGTGCTGGCTATTTTGGGCCGATTTCCTACCAAAGTGCAGCGTTTTTCGTTGGATTTTTTTAGCCAGAAAGCCTCGGCAGTGATGACCAATGTACCAGGACCAGCAGAAGCTATTCATTTTGATGGCGTAGCGCTCACTCATCCGATGTTTTGGGTGCCGCAGTCAGGCAACATTGGTGTCGGTGTCAGTATTTTGAGCTATGCCGGCAATGTTGAGTTTGGTTTGGTCGCAGATAAGGCGTTGGTATCTGATCCTTCAATTATTGTTGAGGGGTTTGTGGCGGAGTTTCAAGCGTTGCAACGACGGGTAAATGAAGGTGATCCGCTCTTAGCGGTAGAGTTTTCAGCAGCCTAAGCGGGTATTGGGTTTAGGTTGTATTTTGAGTTTTTAGAACGCATTTTGAGTGTTTTTAGTTTTTGGGTGATTTTAAATTTAGGTAACCCCGTTTTGGGGAATGAGGAGCAAACATGAGTTATTTCGTAACAGGTGCCACCGGTTTTCTTGGCCGTTTTTTGATGAAGAATTTAGTGAAGCGGGAAGGTACAATTTATGTGCTGGTCCGTAATGAATCAGCGTATAAAGTGGAGTTGCTGCGTGAAGAGTTAGGAGTGACTGCGGAAAAGGTCGTTGCGGTTGCCGGTGATTTAGCGGCACCTAATTTGGGTGTTAGTGATGAAATGATTGCCACGTTAAAGGGCAACGTTAAACATTTTTTTCATCTGGCTGCTATTTATGATTTAACCGCATCAGAAGAGTCTCAAGTTGTTGCCAATATGGATGGTACAAAACATGCAATTCAACTTGCGGAGACGGTAAATGCCGGTTGTCTGCATCATACTAGTTCTATTGCTGCTGCTGGCATGTTCTCAGGTATTTTCAGAGAGGATATGTTTGAAGAAGCTGAGAAATTGGATGATCCGTATTTAAGAACCAAACACGATTCTGAAGGGTTGGTGCGAAATAGCTGTAGTGTTCCTTATCGCATCTATCGCCCTGCTATGGTGGTTGGCCATTCAAAGACCGGTGAGATGGATAAGATTGATGGCCCTTACTTCTTTTTCCAAATGATTAAGAAATTGCGTAGTGCTTTACCGCCATGGATGCCTATGGTGGGGATTGAAGGCGGGCGACTCAATATTGTTCCTGTTGATTATGTTGTTGATGCAATGGATCATATTGCTCACAGCGATGATCTTGACGGTAAATGTTTTCACTTAACCGATACAGATCACTATAAAGTAGGCGAAGCGATTAATATTTTTGCTAAAGCTGGCAATGCGCCTCAGATGAGTATGCGTATAGATCGTAACTTGTTTGGGTTTGTGCCACCGTTTGTTAAGCAAGCGCTGGGTTCTATGCCGCCAGTGCAACGTATTATTGGTATGGTGCTAAATGATTTGGGTATTCCTAAATCCACACTAAAATTCATGGAGTATCGAACGCGCTTTGACAATCGTGAGACTCGGGCTGCGTTGGATGGTTCGGGTATCAGCTGCCCTTCACTTACTAATTATGCTCCTACCATCTGGGATTTTTGGGCGCGAAACTTAGACCCTGACAATTTTGTGGATCGTACCCTTGAAGGTTGTGTTGAAGGTAAAGTTATTGTAGTAACGGGTGGTACATCGGGTATTGGTAAGGCTGCAGCACTTAAGTTAGGTGAGGCAGGTGCAAAGGTTGTATTGGCCGCTCGTACAAAAGAGAAGTTAGAGGAAACCAAAGCAGAAATTGAGGCATTAGGTGGAAAGGCTTATACCTATTCTGTTGATGTTTCTGATATGGATGATTGTGATCGTTTTTGTGAGTTGGTACTAAAGGATATGGGACGTGTGGATATACTGGTGAACAACGCTGGTCGCTCGATTCGTCGTGCTATTTCTGCATCTTATGATCGTTTTCATGATTTTGAGCGCACAATGCAGCTTAACTATTTTGGCTCACTACGATTAATGATGAACCTTTTGCCTGGGATGGAAGAGCAGCACTCAGGGCAGGTTATTAATATCTCGTCAATCGGTGTGTTAACGAATGCTCCGCGATTCTCTGCTTATGTTGCTTCGAAATCAGCGCTGGACGCTTTTACTCGTTGTGCGGCCTCAGAATTTTCTGATGAAGGTATTAAATTTACCACAATTAATATGCCTCTAGTGCGTACACCAATGATTGCACCAACGAAAATTTATGAAAATGTACCAACGATTAGCCCTGAAGAGGCGGCTGATATGATTTGTGAAGCGGTTATCTATAAGCCGAAGCGTATTGCCACAAGGCTAGGTATCTTTGCTCAGGTGATGGGTACTGTTGCACCTAAAATGACGGAGATTATTTTGAATACGGGTTTCAGAATGTTTCCAGATTCAACCGCGTCTAAAGGTGATGAAAATAAGCCGGCCGCAGTATCTAGTGAACAGGTTGCTTTTGCCTATCTGATGCGTGGTATTCACTGGTAGGTTAGAAAAACTTTGTATAAGAGAAAAGAGTTGGCGTGAGAATCAGCCATAAAAAATGCCGACAATGTCGGCATTTTTTATGGCTGATTCTCACGTTATTAATATTAGTAAAATCACCAGTTTCGGTAGCCAGTCTGGGTGTCTTTTGACAACCTAAATACACCGTTATTAATCGTGTGATTTGCCTTGGATGAGTTGGTGGCTTGTTTGTCGTTAAACAGTGCTAAATCAAATGTGCCGCTTATCCATTGGTTATCATCGCTTTTTACTGTGATAGTGCTGGGTTTGATTTCGGATGCTTGGTAAACGCCACGGCCTTTGTATGAAACCGAAACATCACTGTCATCAATGGTGTATACACCAGGGCCTCGGTAATTGGATAGCTGTATTAGAATCTTAACGGCTCCGTGTTTTGATTCGATGTGAACCGTGTCGGAGAACAGGGCGCTACGTTTTTTCCAGGCTGCTTGTTCCGGTAGGGACATAAGGTCTACCTTGAAATCATGGTTGAACAGCACATTAGATGTCTTGCGAGGAATGTCTGCAAGGCTGTAGTTTTTTGATAGCTTTTCGATATCCTTTTTGATGGTTTGCTTAAAGGCTGATTTTGCTTCGACAACAGGAATTGTAGAAATTACTGCAGAAACGAGGGGTGGCGTTATGATGGGCGTTGAAGGTTCGGAGGCGACAGCAACGTTAATAGTGGTCGGCGTGATTTTTTGTCCAAATTTATATTCGCAATCACTTTTTTTGCCGTGTGTTTTGCATGTGCCTTTACCGTGCGCCATATCGTTTTGAAAGGGGCCAACGAATTCATCGCCCAGTGCGGTTAGCAATATGCCATAACCTGCTTTTTTGCCTAGGTTAAAATAACCTTCGTAAGAACCCCCCGCTTGATATTTGATGCGACCCTTCCCTGTGCGCTTCCCGTTTCTCCATTGGCCAGTGTAACGGTCACCATTTGCATAAAAGAACTCTCCAAAACCATCGGGGTGACCATTGGAGAAGTTCCCTTCGTATTTATCGCCAGAAACAAAGGTTAACGTGCCTAGGCCCTGAGGTGCGTTGTTTTTCCATGCCCCTTGGTAATAACTACTATCTGCGTAGACATACTTACCTTCGCCAGATTGTTCCCCCATGACGAATTGACCGGAATAGGCAGCACCATTAGTAAATGTTTTGGTTCCTTCGCCATTTGGTTGGTCATTTTTCCATTGGCCTGTGTATATTTCACCATTGCGCCATTTCATTGTGCCTTGGTTCGCTCGCTCACCATTGATGAAATGGCCACTATATTGTGATCCATCGCTATAGGTTTTAATGCCTTTTCCTTGGGCTGTGTTGTTTTCCCAGCGACCTTCATACACGGTACTGTCAGCCCAGGTACGTTTACCTTGCCCAGACTTTTGCCCATGCACCCACTGACCGTCATAGCTTCCGCCGCTAAGGTATGTATAGGCCCCTTTACCGTGAAAACGGTTGTTTGTATCTCTGTCGCCATCGTAGGTATCTGCAATGACTGGAGACAAAAACGCGATGCCAAACGTGAGGGTTGCGGCACGAAGGCGTTGTTTGGAGAAGAGTGTAGTGTGAGGCATTATTGTACCCAATCCATGTGATGTTTTTTGTTATTAGGTGTGTGTTTGTTTTTTGAGCCTTTGGTTTAGATTGATATGTTATTACGAGGGGGTGGCTTTATGCCAGAACTTCTTTGCAGAAAAGATAACTTCATTCCATGTGCGGAGCATTCCTTTGAGCTATCGTTAGTGAGGTAGAGGTTCAGTTAAGAGCCCTTATTTGGTTAAGGAGGAGACATTATGCGTATTATCTTTCTTTGGTTACAGCGTTGTTTCTTACCCTTATGGCGGCAAAATACAGATCAGAATCAAGGGGATAAACGACATTTTTATCGTCGAACATTATGTGCTGAATATCAAAAAAAGAAATCGATGGTGAAAAATTTCTGGATTATTGCGGGTGTTGTTGTCCTAATTCAACCGTCACTTCATGTTGTTTTGGTTGTGGCAATATTTACAACCTTTATTTCCTTTATGTATTTGGATGAATGCTGACGAAACGCATCTACTGCAATTGCTTGTATGTATGCGCTTACTTTTGTATGAATTTATGTGCATTTAATCCAACGAAAACCATACCGTTATAAGGTCATGACTTTTAGCGGTAATAAAATCTAAGTTTTTGGTCAATGTTTGAACGGTTTTCTGGAATAATTACAGAGAAAGTATAAATGAGCAGTAAATTATTTATTGGGGGTTGTTGATGGTTTGGGGACGATGGTTTATTAGTGTTTTATTGTTTTGTGTGAGCTTTAGTGGCTTTTCACAAGCAAATGGAGGGGGGTGGGTTATTGATCGAGATCAGAAGCCGGATAGCCCATTGCTACGTCAAGGGAAGGCCATCGCAAACACATCAGAGGAAGATAAGGCATATCAGGCAATAACAACCGCTTTTCAACAGGCAACCAAAACCTATCAAAACAACATTAGGCAACATTGGCCCCATGCAGAAGTGAGTGGAAAAACCCGCTGGGTTGCCTATAGCGAAGATTGGTCGTCTAAGAGGGTGGTTGACTTTGAAAAGAACCATATAGAGATTAGTGTAGAGAACCCATTCATGAATCAACGTATTGATTTTGCTGTATTGTCAAAGACAGTTCGGGGTGAGTTGGCTGCATTGTTGGGTACGTCAGTAAAAGGAGCGTTAGATTCAGACCCGGTTCAGAAGGCAGTAAATGAAACGGTCAACTCCTTTGCCAAGTTACAAAATACGTTGGAAGTTGAGCGAGCAGAGCCCGAAGGGTTAGTGCTGGGTGAATTGTTTGCATCTACGGCACCTACTTCTCGTGAAATTGAGAAAAAAGCTCAAATGTTATTAAAAAATGCCAGCATTCGATATCAAGTATTGTCAGCGAGCCTTGCTGCACTTCCATTGGGTACGAATAAAAAAATCACCTATACGATTCCGTTACCTGACAATAGATTACGAAAAAAAGTGCGCGAGTATGCGCCCGTTGTTAAAAAGAACTCGGAGCGTTTTGCGTTATCTGCTGATGTCGTAATGGCAATTATTCATACGGAGAGTCATTTTAATCCATTAGCTAGGTCAAGAATTCCCGCTTTTGGTCTGATGCAAATTGTACCTCGGACTGCAGGTAGGGATGCGGCGAAAAAATTATATAAAAAGTCAAAATTATTGTCAGCACGATATTTGTATAACCCGTCACGAAACATAGAAGCAGGAGCTGCTTATTTGAATGTGCTCTACTACAATTACTTAAAAGGTATCAAGAACCCTGAGAGTCGCCTTTACTACGCGATTGCTGCATATAACGGGGGGGCATCCAATTCTGCAAGGGCATTTATCAACAAAGCGAGTTTCACAAAAGCATTACCTGTCATTAATAATATGACACCTGATCAGGTGTTAAAGGCATTGATGACGAAGTTGCCTCAACGAGAAACCCGGGAATATGTTGGTAAAGTACTTAAGCGACGTAATTACTATAAGCGTGTGTAATTAATCAACGTTGTTGCATTGATGTTTTCTTAAGCCGCCTTTTAGGCGGCTTTTTTATGACCCAGATTCAACTCCGAAGTGCATCACCTTTAGAGGGTAGAAAGAGTGACTATGTTGTTAAATAACGTTGTGAAATTAAGTTCGTTAAGTGTAATGCTTTTTGCACTTGCGGCATGTAAGGATGAACGGTTTTCTATCGTGCAAGATGAGAATCGATTGCTAAAGCGAGAGCTAGCAGAACAGCGCCAGACCACGAATGCATTGGCAGAAAGGGTTGCTAATATAGAAGATATATCAACCCCTTCTTTTATCGTCAGTAATATTGTTATTGATATAACGGAGCGGATGTTTAATCCTGTGATTAATGGTAGTTTTTTGATGGAAGTGAAAGGGAAGTCTCTTCCAGAGGTGGTTTTTTTGGAGCTTGAAATAACGACCAAGGCAAAGGGCAATGAGCACGAATATTCACAGAATGTGATACATCGCCTTATTCCGGGGAATAGTAAGGAAAATCATGTTGAGTTCGTTCACCCATTACTTATTCACAAAGTGAAAAATAAGGATGTGGAGTTAAAGGTTAGACCGATGACCTGGTATCAAGGACACCAGGTCAAATAGCTAAGGCAAGTAGATAAAAATAAGCAGAGAAAATCAAGCCGCTTCTTTTAACAGGATCTCTTCAATTAACCCTCGCAACGATATATTGGCATTAAGATCAATGAGGGTCCAGTAATGACCTGATAAAACGCGATCTACGTGCATAGTTTCTGGTGATGGTTGAAATGCCCCTAAATATTTGAAGGCATCTTTACGGATTTTTTTCGCGGCCCGTTGGTGTAATCTGGAGTGGCCGAAATCGAAGTTTGTATTATCTGAAAATGGCTCCATGATGATGTCGAACCATTCTTGATAGTAGCTTAGGGGAACGTCTGGACCGTCATCTTGACGAACCCCCATTTCTTTAAGGTGTTGCTCAACGGAGTCAACTTTTCCATTGAACATATCTTTAACAAAGTTTCTGTGGATACGAACGGTATCGTCAGAGACCTTCTTGACAGCACCAAAGTCGTATATTATCAAACTACCGTCGGGACGAAATGCAAAATTCCCGGGGTGTGGATCACAATGAACACGTTGCAATTCATATATTTGTCGGCCCATGGTATCGAATAATCGCTGTGCTAATGTATTTTTCATTTCTTGGTTATAGGAGGGTGCTTTGACTTCGGTTAAGCTATCACCTTCGATATAGGTTAAGGTTAGAACGGTTTCAGAGGAAAAATCTTCAAGTAATTCGGGGACGATAACGTAGGGGTGGTCTTTGTAATGTTCGTTGAAAAAACGTAGATTTTCAGCTTCATGATTATAGTCCAGTTCTTCATAAAGCATGTCCCGGATTTCATCGAAGGTTTTATCGACAACCTCTTTGCTTACTTTTACCAATCCGGCCATTTTGAATAAGCGTTTGATTTGTTTTAAATCAGAATCGCAGGACTCTTTGACACCCGGGTATTGGATTTTTACAATGCATTCCACGCCATCTTTGGTTGTGGCTCGATGTACTTGGCCAATGGATGCTGCTGCAAACGGTTCGTGTTCAAATGTTGCAAACAATGATTCTGGTTCATCTCCAAGGGCTCGAATGAGTTGACGGCGAATCATGCTGTAAGGCATTGGTGGGGATTCTTTTTGTAGCGTTTCAAGTGCTTTGGCAACTTCAGGTGGAAGTAGGTCTTTTACTTGGGAGACAATTTGTCCGACTTTCATGACGGCGCCTTTCATTTCTCCCAATGTTTCCGCAATACGAATGCCAATATCAGCATACATCGCATCTTGGCTTTGCTTTTTAGCATCTTCGTCAGAGAACATCCCTTTTACTTTGTGTCCTGCGTAATTCTTTGCAATGGACGCTGACATACCCGCTAGCTTGAAAAAACGTTTACCCGGGGTGGTTGCTTTGAATCGTTTTTCGTTCTTCTTATCGTTATTATTCTGATTGTTCGCCACGTGTTCCGTCCTGAGATCTCAATAAAGGTGTCTGGTTGGTCATCATTATTAACCGGCAATTGAGACAAATACAAGTATTGCGATGATTGGTAAACAAAGCTTGAGTCAGTGTATCGCTTACGGAGTAACTACAAAAAAACAGAAACCAATAGTAAAGAACACTAACCTTAAAGGTATTTGTTGGTATAATGCGCCCGCTGCGAAGATGGCCAGAGTGTATAGTGTCGATAATTACGAAATAATAAATGAGACTGTCCTAACTGCCCTAATTGTTAGGCTCTGTAATATTAGCCCCTATGCTGTTAATGACGGGTTTAACAAGAAGAAACAACAACAAGAAATCTTTTTACTATTTTTGGAACAAGTTTTGCCTGTATATAACCTAGAACTATTAGGGGGCTTAAGGGTGGCGTATCATTTTATACGCGGGGATATTCGCGGAGGCCTTTAGGGCTTCTTCAAAATGTTGGTTGTTGAGGTGAGAAGACTGATGAAAATCAGAAGTTTTTTGAAGAGAAGGTTGGTTTCAAAAGAAACTGAGGCAGTAGTAGATAAAATACCCAAGCCGGTGGGTAGTTTTGGCTATGACGCTTGGGGTTTTAATACAGAAGCATACAAAATCGGGATTAGTCTCTTTAGGCCTATTTACGAAAAATATTTTCGCGTAGAGGTTACTGGATTGGAAAACATTCCAGAAGACGGGCGTTTACTTTTGATAGCAAATCATAGTGGCCAGTTACCCATTGATGGCGCGTTGATCGGTTATGCGTTAGCCACTAGCCCCCATGCGCCTCGTGCAGTACGCGCGATGATAGAGCGTTTTTTTCCTAAAGCGCCCTTTATTGGAAACATTCTGAATGAAGTGGGCGCTGTTTTAGGTGACCCTGTAAATTGTGCCAAAATGCTTGATCGCGAAGAAGCTATTGTCGTGTTTCCTGAGGGCATTCGAGGGTCAGGTAAACCGTGGAGTCAGCGTTACAAGTTGCAGCGTTTCGGGCTTGGTTTTATGCATTTGGCGGTTCAAACGAATACGCCCATTATTCCCGTTGGAATTGTGGGGTGCGAAGAAACTATGCCTACGCTGTTTCATCTAAATGGCTTGGCCAAATTATTAGGCATGCCATACTTACCTGTAACATCCCCTATACCGTTACCCGCCAAAGTGCATTTACATTTTGGAAAGCCGATGGTTTTTGAGGGGCCTATAGAAACAGAAGATGACGCGGCTATCAATGTAGAGCGAGTGAAAGATGAAATTAACACATTAATACAAAGTGGATTAGAAGCACGTAATGGGTGGTTTTCATGAGTGAAGTAGAAAAACCAGAGGTTCTTATTACTGGTGCGGGCGGTGCGTTAGCGCAAAATGTCATTAACCAGTTAAAAGAGCAATATCGTGTTGTGTTGGTTGATTTTCGTCGTCGTGTTCAATTTGATGAAGGAATGTCCAGCTACCGAGTAGAGTATAATAAGCGCGGTTTTGAAGATATTTTTCGCAAGCATGATATTCAGGCGGTAATACATCTTGGTCGTATGGGATTGTATGAATCAACTCACCGTAACCGTTACAACCATAACGTGCTTGGTACCCAGCGCCTTTTGGATCTGTGCCATAAGTACGATGTACATCAAGTTATCGTGTTATCGACATTCTTTGTCTATGGAGCTAGCCCATATAATTCTGCATTAATATCAGAAGATCAGCCGCTTAAAGCTTCTGAATTGACGATGGATTTAGTTGACTCTGTTGAGTTGGAAAATTTGGCAAATATTTACCTTTGGAAATATCCAGAGTTAAATATCACCATCTTACGCCCCTGTAATATTGCGGGACCTGGCGTACTTAATAGTATGAGTTTATTGTTGTCAAACTCATTGGCACCGGTGTTGATTGGTTTCTCTCCTATGATGCAGTTTATGCATGTGGAAGATATCGCTAGTGCGATTGTGGTTGCGTTTAAAGAGAATCACCCAGGTATTTATAACGTTGCTAGTGATGATTGGATTAGTTATCAGGAAGCGGTTGTGCAGTGTGGTTGTACACGTTTGCTGATACCCTCTGCACCGGAGGGTGTTCCATTACGCATTAGTAAAATGTTAGGGTTGAAAGCTTGGCCAAGTTATTTAATTAACTACTATAAATACCCTGTTGTTATTGATGGTAGTTTGTTTAATAAGACGTTTAACTATAAGCCTAAGCGTAGCTTGGATGATATTTTTTCGTATTATCGTGAAAAGAAAGCGTTGGGTATTTTGTAGCTCGACGCAAATTATAAACAATAAAAAAGGCATGCCGAATTATGATGGCATGCCTTTTTTATTGTTTATAATTTGATAAGCCTACTGCGTTTGATTAACCAGACCAAATAGAGCCCCGCATTAATACAGAGAGGCTCTATTTGTTAAAAACGAGTATCGATACTTAAAATTTAGTATCGTAACTGAACGTCATTAAATATATGTTTGTTTCACCTTTAATGTCGAGGTATGCGTAAGGGTTATACACCACACGCCCAGGTTCTGTTGAATTTGCGCTCTGTGATACACCTGCATCGGCTTTATATGTTGAGTGCATCCAGCCAAATGCAAAGTCAACCTGGGTAAAGATATCTAGCTGATACCCAAAACCTACAGTATATAATTTTGCATCACCAATCGGTGCAAGTAAATCGATGCGATCTTCAGGCACTGAGCTTGTTCGTGGTTCGTAACCTGCTCTTAATACAAGGTTGTCGCTGTACTGGTATTCTGTACCAATTGCCCAAGTCCAAACGTTTTCATATTGTCGTTGGGTGCGCATCACTGTGGGGTCAGCATTATCGCCGTCACCTTGCGCGGCAGGGAACATATAAACTAAATCAGAGATAGTTAAGAAATCGATGGAATCACTGAAGTGAAAATCTAAAGACTCCCAGGCAGCGTAATCGGTCCATTTGAAGTCGATGTTTACTTTTAGGTAAGGGAATAGTTGAACCGAAGTACCTACTGCGAAGTGTGCGGGGCTAATATATTCCGCCTCGACAGTACCTGATGTGACCGCCTCTCCATGTAAACCATAACCACCATTTATCAATGAAAGTGCACCATTAATAAGAGGTGTGGAAGCCAGGTTTTGAGTCATGGCTAACCAAGCTCCGGTGTCATTCTCCATCGAGTAATCACCTTTAAGGTCTGATTTGGCTTCGCTTTGGTAGACGAGTCCAAAACTTACCCAAGGCTTTGGCTCCCATAACAGGCCTACGTTAAAGCTAAAAGATAATGCGTCTTCCATTTCAATATTCAAGGTGCCAACAGGGTCATAGGGACCGATAGCAGATAGCTCAGAGCCGATGGTTTCAAGCTCAGTTGCTGCATGTTCAAGGAATGCTAGTGTCGTTTCAGGAGCACGAATGCCTGTTCTTATGCCTAACCCTTGCCAAGACAAACCAATAGAAACACCAATAGATAATGTGTCATTAACTTGGATACCTATGGATGGCGATAAATAGGTAATGCGGGATATGCCGACTTCTTCACCTTGGTAACGGCCAGGGTCATCGCTGTCTCGCTGAAAACCTAAGGATTGCGGTGCATAAACGGCGGTTGCAAATACCCAACCAAACTCAGGATCCTCAATGGCAATACCACCAAAGGGTACAATGATCTCTGGTACTTCAGTCAAGCCACCAAAGGGGAGCATTAGTATAGGAGTGTCTGTATAGGACTCGGTATTTTCGAATGGGTCGTCAGGGTATTGCTCTCCTGTATGGTCTAGGTAGGCTTGGTCAATCGTTCTGCCATCGGTAGTATTGGCTTTGTCTAAATGACGTTTCCCAAACTCTGCTTCGAATATCATTTTTGCCGCGAGTAGTTTAACTGACAACTGGCGGCCTTTTATTTTCGCCAAACCAGCAGGGTTGTAATGGATAGAATCAATTCCTGGAGGATCTGCTGTAACAGCATGACCCAACGCTAAAGCTTTAGGGTTTCCCAGAGAAAGGTTGTCGCTAAGTTGTGCAGATGCGCCTCTAGAACATAATGCCAAAGCAATGAGACTCAAACAAAAAGCAAACGTGCTAATTGACGTTTGTCGAACAAATAATAACTGCATAGTTTTTCTAATGTTTACAACAGCAAAGTAGTGAGTGACTTTGCAAAACATTAGCCCCTGTAGTGGATAAAAGACTGATGTATCAGCATGATTGCCGAAGATCTATCAGATTTTTTGGATTTTATAGATTTGTCAGGAAAGTTCAATGACCAAAAAAACATCATTGTCATCTGTTGGGTCAGTATGTAAAGCAGATAGTTTAGAGTTGTTTTTTATTGTTACGGCATGTTTTTTTAAGAAGGTGATTTGTAATCAATTGAGATTGGGATATGCTGTTTTTTTTCGTCGTGAGATAATTCTAATGTCTACAAATCCTGTTGTATTGAATACCCAGCGCTGGGTGCATGAATTTATTGTTGGGCATAATATTTGCCCCTTTGCTAAAAAAGAAGTGGAGAAGGGCAGTATTCATTATGAAGTTTTCGATGGCAAGCAGATGGAAGATGCACTGTGTTGCTTGATGGATTTGTGTCGTAAATTAGATGAGGATGATGAGATTGAAGCGGTAATGTTCATTACTCCAAATGCTTTTTCTGAGTTTGAGGAATACCTCGATTTACTTGATGTTGCTAATGGATTGTTGCTCCAGCAGGATTATGAGGGAATATATCAATTAGCGAGTTTTCACCCAGATTACTGCTTTGAGGGTGTTGATAAGGCTGATGCAAGCCACTACACCAATAGATCGCCTTATCCAATGTTGCATATTATTAGAGAAGAGGGGTTGGAGAAGGTGCTTGAGCGATACCCTAACCCTGAGGCGATTCCAGAAAGGAACATAACGTATTGCCAGGAACTTGGTGTTGATACATTGAAAGGAATTTTAAAAAATTGTCGAAAATCGGACAGTTAGGCTGGAAAAAGACCCACTTTCCTTGGCGCGTTAAATGAAAACGCACCAAGGGTTTAAGCACTTTAAAGGTCTAAGTACTTCAAAGATTTAGATGATTAGTGCAAAGATTTCCAGTTCATGTCAGCCGGAGAAATATTCAGACGATCATCCATATAGATATTGGCATCAACCGCTAAAATTCGCACATAACGATCAAAGTACAACAATTGCTTCAGTAATAATGCAAACTCACGTGGAAAGTGGATGCCGTGAGACGTACCTAGGCTTACCAATTTCATCATGATGCGGTTAACTTCTTTCTCATTTGCCGCGTTCATATCCATTGGGTCTACCATCACCACACTGTCCATATTGGTGTAAAGGTCCTCAATGTCTTTGGCGAGCTTTTCTGTATCCACTTCACCGTCGGTCATGCCAATGCCAAGCATTGATTCTGCCATAGCTTGGTAATCTTCTTGACCAATAGCGCCGATGAATTGTGAAACAGATTCCCAGGTTTCTGGGCGAATGCGACCCACGATACCAAAATCAATAAAACCAATTTTGCCATCCCGAAGTACCAGAAGGTTACCTGCATGAACATCAGCGTGGAATGATTCACAGAACAGTAAGCTGGCAAACCAGGTGTTCATTGCAGTTAACAATGTATTCTCTGGGTTCTTCGCGTACTTACGCACGCTGTCTAAGTCGGTAAAGGGAACACCGTATAAACGCTCCATTGTAAGTATGCGTTTCGTGGTTGCTTCGGGATATACTTTCGGTGCAACAGCATCTTGATTCCCGGTCGTGACTAAAAAATCTTGGAAAACTTTGATGTTTTTGGCTTCTTGCAAGAAGTCACATTCAGCTAACATGCCTTTTTGTATTTCATCCACAATGGCGGATAGTGATGCCATAGATAGGTTAGGAACAAAATATTCCATCAATTTTGCCGCAACGTACAAGAAATTTAGATCTGTTAGCAAGATGTTTTCGACGCCAGGCTTTTGGACTTTAATCACCACATCTTCGCCAGTTTTTAGTTTGGCTGCGTAAACCTGCGCAATGGAGGCGGAGGCTAGAGGTTCTGGGTTAATCTCAGTAAATACAGACTCTAACGATTTTCCGAGTTCCTGTTCCAACACTTTTCGCATAATGGAAAAAGGCACTGGCTGGGTTTTATCGAGACAAAGTTGAAATTCTTCGACATAGGCATCAGGAAAAACAGAAGGTGAACTCGCAATAAATTGGCCCAATTTAATATAGGTTGTGCCCAGGCTCTCAAATGTTTCACGCAGAAGTTTTGGTGGAGGCGGCCGGTCCCCTGCAACCCAATTAACACCGGCTTTGGCCAATATACTTGCCGTTTGACCAATTCTGAATGCGCCTTTTAGCCCAGCGCCGACTTTTTCTATCCTGGATGACATAGTATTTTCCATCTGAAGCTTCTTGCTACATATTTTAATTATGTATTTTGGGGGAATTCTGGGAGGCCATTATACTGCTAGAACATTAGAGTGTGTAACCTAGAACAGGCAATATAGCTGACAATTCACTTAAAACATCACTTTTGAGGTCAAAATCTGGCCTTTTCGACACTATCTTTGGGGCGGTATACCCCGTATAGGTTTTGTATTCTAATATTTATGGGTAAGCTATCAGAATCGAAAATTATAATAGGTGTAAGTAGAAGCTACCCTCGTTAGCTCCACTCAATTGGAAAATGATATGTATTCTCCGTCAGAACTAATAGGCAAAATCCCCATGAACCTAAATCCCTTAGCTCGTATTGAGCGAAATATTGTTGTTCCATCAGACTTGTCTTCTGTAACTCGTATTGCCGAAGGGGAAATGGATCCTGAATTATTAGGGTTGAGCAGTGAAGGTAGGGGCGCGATTTGGGGGGCGACGGAAGCGTTATATAGAACGGGGTTATATCCCGCTATAACGCTATGTATTAGGCGTCACGGCGAAGTGTTATTAAATAGATCAATTGGGCACCAACGGGGTAACGGTCCTGGAGATATTGGGGATGCTGTCGTAGCAACACCTGATATGCCTATGTGTTTGTTTTCAGCATCCAAAGCGATTACTGCGATGTTGATCCACTTATTAGAAGAGCAGGGTAAGTTAAATGTATTAAATCCTGTGAGTTTTTATATCCCAGAGTTTGGTGCAAACGGGAAAAAGAATATTACGGTGCAGCAAATATTGTCTCATCGTGCAGGCATTGCAACGTTTAAAGGTATCGATCCTGAAATGTTGTTTGACTACGACGAAATACTGAAACTTTTATACAACGCAAAACCGACCACCATCCATGGGCGAGAGCTTGCGTATCATGCTATTACGGGTGGTTATGTATTGGGCGAATTGGTACAGCGTATTACGGGCGACAGTATTAGTGAGTTTATGCGTAAACACATTCAGGAGCCTCTTGGGTTTAAGTACTTTAATTATGGTTTACCTGATGAGCAGTTTGGCGACTTAGCACGAAATTATGTGACTGGATTACCTATTGTTTTCCCAATAAAGCAATTTATTCATCGTGTGTTGGGTGCTTCGTTTGAAACGGCGGTCGAATTGTCAAATGACCCACGTTTCTATCAGCAAATTATTCCTGCAGGTAATATTGTCGCTACTGCCGACGAATGTTCTCGATTTTTCCAGTGCTTGCTAAACGGTGGTGAGCTTGATGGAAAGCGTATTTTTGAGGCGGTGACGGTTGAAAGAGCTATTCGTGAAGTCAGTAAACCTGAGAT
This sequence comes from uncultured Gammaproteobacteria bacterium, assembly GCA_913063125.1. GTDB lineage: Bacteria > Pseudomonadota > Gammaproteobacteria > Pseudomonadales > Ketobacteraceae > 42-54-T18. The sequence goes on from CAJXZM010000005.1 coordinate 35,620, forward strand.
GGATCGTATTCTTATGGTGCCGATGCGATATAGCGCTGGCATGATGTTAGGTAATACTGGCTGGGGAATGTTTGGCCCTGCAACTGCACAGGCATACGGGCATTTAGGGTTAACCAATAATTTCTGTTGGGCTGACCCTGAGCGAGCAACAACGGTATCGATTCTTACTTCGGGAAACCCTTTAGCTGGATCACATTTACCGCGCTTAGGCATGTTACTGAACACGATATCTAAACGCTGTCGAACGATACCCCTTAATTAATCGTTCTGACTAATTGCGGGTATCGTGCTGGAACGGATATCAATGATTTTGCCAATTTGATGTCCTGCCCAAGATGAGATCGATAAATTGCTTGATACGTCATGACGTTTTTAACGTAGTTACGGGTTTCTTTATACGGAATGGTTTCTATCCAAATGTCACCGGCCATGGGTGTGTGTTTTGGTTGCCAGCGCTTTGCTCTAGTAGGGCCGGCATTGTAGGCGGCAGTGGCTAATATGGTGTTTCCTTGGAAGCGTTTTAAAAGTTGTCCCATATAACGAGTGCCTAGCTGAATATTCTTTTCTGGCTGAAGCAGTGAGTATTTCCCTTTGTATCGTATACCCATATTCTTTGATATTTGTTTGGCTGTTGCGGGCATGATTTGCATCATACCTAATGCACCAACAGGTGATTTTGCTTGATAGGAAAATGCACTTTCTTGTCTTATCAATGAAAATACCCAATCTTTGGCAATGCCATTTTTACTGGCGTTAGATGTTACGGTATTTTGGTAAGCGGTAGGGAATCGGAGTTTTAAATTGTCCCGTATATCAGAGCGTGCTGCTGCCATTATGGCATGGTGATGCCAGCCCCATTGGTCCGCCAATTGCGCGGCAATACCTCTGTCTTCTGCGGGCATTCTAGTAATTGCTAAGTTCCACTCGCTTCGAGCGTAAGTATCTTCCTTTATTTGATAAAGCTCCCATGCTCTAACAATGCCTGGTGTAGATAATACCCGTGTTATTTGATCGTTGCTGGGAGTTGATCGCTGATGATTGAGTTGCAGGGGTTTGTTGAGTAGCTCGCTGGATATAAATCCGTAAAAACTACGTTCTTGGGATAGCCCAGATAGAGCTGCAACGGGTGTTTGTAGGCTTTGGAATAATGAATCTGTGATATGAGGCAGTAAAGTACGAGTATTGTCTGGCAGGGTTAAGTTATGAATAAAGTCGCTATGGGGTTTTAATAAGTTTTGGAATGGATATTCGAGGGCGGGGGAAGTAGGGATATAGCTAAGAGGTAGTGGTATTGTTGTGGGGATTGAGGGTGATTTACGGTTTAACGTATTGTTTAATGCAAATTCTCCAATAACTTGATCAGATTTAGCTTCCCAATATCGCCACTGATTTGAGCCCCGTTCTGCTTGGGGTGTCATTGCTAACCAGCGCTTCACACGCTTCCAATCATGGCTTCGTAACGCATGGCGAATGCCGTAATCAATTATTTCTTCTCCACCTGGTAAAACTAACGCCTGGTTGAGCCAATATTCCGCTTTATCATCAAAGCGTAGTGCCAATATTTTTGCAAAATACTGATAAACTTCTGCGCTTTCTTTATCAGTGAAATCAAAGGAGCGCTCGTACTGGGGCCATAAGTTTATTGCAAGCCCCATTTCTTTCCGAATTAAGCGCTTGAATCCAGAAATAAGGAGCGGTTTTGCATGGTTGCCCCATTGTTGATAGCGCGTTATTTTTGCTAATCGTTTAGGGGCGCGATATAGCTTCCTCCATTCTTTGGAAAGTGATTTTTCGGGTTCGCTAAGAAACCGCTCCAAGTATTTTGCTAACTGTAGTTTCCGGTTTTGCATGGCTAATTGAGTGCGGCGCCAAGCAATGTCCTCGTCAAATGCATCGGTTTTTTTCCAGACTTCAAACAGGGGATCACATGCTTTTTCTTGAGATTTCCCAACAAGCCACAGTTTCTCGGCGCCAAGAAACGCTTTTTTTGTATAACCTTCTTTAAACATCGCCCAATAGTAATAGCAATCGTATTTTGAGTTGCCATTACTTTCATAGGTGGCGACGTAATCTCTCCAGCGCTTGCTTTTGGCCAGTGATGCTAGCCAGGCATTATAAAGCCGGTATGAAATAGGGGAGTCAGCGTTGTTCTGGCTAAAGCTTTCGATATCATCGAGCGACAGCTTGCTTATATATCGTTTGTGTTTAAAAAATTCTAGATAGGGGTAGAGAGGGTAATCGGTAAGTTTTGCAGATAAGGCTCGGTAACCGTTCAGGTCTCCTCTAGATAACCGTTTTCTTGCTTCAATAAAGAGCTTTCTTTCGGATTGTAGGATTGCGTTAGTAGTAATCGTTGGTGTTAATTGATTTAGCGGAAGGGGAGTGCTTATTATTTGCCCTGTTGATGCTATTGCAGGTTTTAAAAACATGGAGTTTAAAAATACCGCCATCAAGAACAATAACATTACGTCTGCCCTTGTAAATAAGTGTTTGTTAATAGGTCGCAAAAACGTCATTAAAGGCCGGGCCCTGAGCGTGGTGGTGTTTGGTGGTTGTGCGCCCTTCTAAGAGTAGCGAAAAAGCCAAAAGGTTCCAATTTTTAAAGTGCATTTGACCCAATATCAACAGCTTAGCACAGCAACATGTCAATGTTCCTAACAAAATTCGGGTTGATTTGAAAAAAAGACCACTAGATGAACGGTTTACGTTGAGGAACGGCCATCTGCAGCTAAACTTACCTCATAGGAACATGTTATAGATGTTCGTTGTCGTAGAACTATAAACTCTCATTACTGAAGCTTAACTCTTACTTATATATGGATAAGAAAATCAAAGAAAAACGACTGATCAAACGCCAGCAATTGAAGTCTTACTTACAGGTCTACAACCGTAAGACGGGAAAGCCGATTGGCTATATTGTTAATCTCTCGTCGGAAGGTTTGCGGCTAGTAAGCAATATCCCATTGTTAACGCATAGCGTGTTTGAGTTTCGGGTAAAGCTGCCTCGCGAGGTTAATGGCGCTAAACATATCGATTTTGATGCACTCAGCTGTTGGTGTCGACCAGATGTAAGCCCTGACAGCTTTGATACGGGTTTTAAGATTGTTGATGCGCCAGAAGACTTGCACAATTTGGTGAATGGTTTAACCAATTACTTTAGCTTTAAGTCGGAGTCGTCATCTGGAACCAAGTAAAATGTTGAATGTGTAGATGTTTTTAAATAAAAAGCCGGGCTAAGCCCGGCTTTTTTGTTATTGTGAATCGACAGGCCCCTATATTAATAATTAGAGAGGGCTTAACTCAGGTCTTAATCCTGATAAATGAATGAATGTGTCAGTGGTGATGTCGTTTATAGCCACTTTGTATCACTTCTTGTTGTGATAGCCTACGAAGGTAAATCTAACTATGAAACAACTGCTTTTTAGTACTATTTTGAGTGTCATACTAAGTTTCAATTTGAGTGTGATGAGTTCAAGTGTTTGGGCGCTAGCTCCCGATATAGAAGCCGATCGCCTTGTGTTGGCAGGAAAAAGTAAGATAGCGGTAAAAGACTTTTCCGCAGCTCGAACCTATCTTGATCGAGTTGAACCTTTAGGGATTAAGCCCAGCAATGAGTTTCACTGGTTGCTGGGTCAGGTGTTGTTTCATGAGGGGCAATACAGCGAAGCCAAAACACGTATTGAGCGATACGTCGAGAATAGCGAAAAAACATCTGAGTATTATGAGTCAGCGTTGTTGATGTTGACCGACATTGAAACACAGCTTGAAGATAATAAGGCCCTGGTTGCGACAAAAGAAAAAACGCGGGAGTTTGCTAAGCAGTGGGAGGAGAAGGTGAGCTTGTCCGAGTCTAAGCCGGGAAATGAATTTGACGCTAAGGTGAATGCGCTCTACCTGGGGGAGAGCCTTACAGCGTCATTAGTTTCGCATATCAACGGTCTATTGCGGTCGTTTGTATTTATAGAAGGTAAAGTTAAGAACACGAGTATCGCTGATCACCTGCTATATTCTGTGTCAGTCTCTTCTTCGGGAGATATTCTTACTACCAAGAAAGACGTAAAAGTAGGCAAGAATAAAGCTGCATCATCCATTAATGTTAGTCGGTTAAATGCGTTTGGGGTGAGCCCCATAGTGGAATACCGATGTAGTAAAGCGAAGGATAGCTGTTCGGTCTTAAGCCCTGTAGATGGCATTAGCTGGATTCGTGTTGCGAAAGATGAGGCTGCTGCAAAAGAGCTTGCGAAAACATTTGGGCGATTAATTAAATCGATTCAACGGGGTTAGTGACGATAGCAAGATAAACCCTGGTGAAATGATAGGTTTACCAGGGTTTTTTTTGCCTGGAATTTGACTGCCTGGTCATTGCCAGGGGTAAATGAGAAAAGTGAGGAAAGTATGGATTTAACAATTGGGTCAAAATATCACGAGTTTCGAAAGAACATTCAGACATTTATTCGTGAAAATCTCACGGAGGATATTCAAGAGGCCGGGCGTTTGGCGACAAGTGTTTTTGCTGAGCCCAAAAGGGCGATGGCTTGGCAAAAAATATTACATAAGAAAGGCTGGGCTGCCCCTCACTGGCCAGAGCCATTTGGCGGCACGGGGTGGGATATTGTTGAGCGATCTATTTTTTCTCAGGAGTGTTTAACGGCAAATGCGCCGCCACTGATCCCTATGTCGTTGTTGATGTGTGGGCCTTGCATTATTGGTTATGGCACGGAAGAGCAAAAAGCAGAATATTTGCCCAAAATATTATCAGGGGAAGACTTTTGGTGTCAGGGGTATTCTGAGCCAGGGGCTGGATCAGATTTAGCATCGCTGCAAACCTTTGCAGAGTCTGATGGTGATGATTATATCGTTAATGGCACAAAAATATGGACGACTTACGCCCAGTACGCCAACAAGATGTTTTGTTTGGTGAGAACATCTAGAGAAGGGAAAGCTCAAGCGGGTATTACCTTTTTGTTATTGGATATGGATACCCCAGGGATAACGGTAGAGCCAATTATTGGGTTGGATCAGGTGCATGAGCAAAATACTGTGTTTTTCGACAATGTACGGGTACCAAAAGCGAATCGTATTGGAAAGGAAAACGATGGCTGGAGTGTTGCTAAGTACTTGTTGATGTTCGAGCGCGGAGGGCAGGAGTATGCGCCCGCTCTACATTTCCAACTCGCAGGGGTTCGCAGCATAGCTGAGCAGATTGATGCTGCGGGGTCATCGGTGTGGGAAAACCCGTTCTTTAAACGCAAATATTGCGAATTAGAAATAGAAATATCGGCTTTGGAGTTTACGGAGAACAGGATTAAATCGGCACTAACTAACGGACAAAACCCTGGCCCTGAAGCTTCTATGACAAAAATCAGAGGTACCGAAATAACTCAGGCGATTACTGAATTGGCCCTTGAGGCGGTGGGTGAGTTCGCTTTGCCTTTGCAGGTGGAAGCTATAGAGCCAGGATCAACCCGCGTTTCGGTAGTACCTGAATATGCTCAAACCGTTATGCCTAAATATTTGAACGCGCGAGCGACGTCAATTTACGGTGGTTCGAATGAAGTGCAGCGCGGCATTATCGCAAAAATGGTTTTGGGCTTGTAATAAAAAGCGAGAGCACTGGAGGTAAGCATGGATTTTTCATTATCAGAAGAGCAGCGTATGTTAAAGGATAGCGCTGCACGTTTTGTCAAAAAAGAGTGTCAATTTGAACGGCGTCGAGAGCAAATGCGTAGCCCTTTGGGGTATTGCGATAAGCAATGGACTCAAATGGTTGAGCTGGGTTGGTTATGTATCCCTTTCAGCGAAAAGTATGATGGGCTCGGCGGGTCCCTTGAGGATATTATGGTACTGCTGGAGGAACTCGGTAAAGGTTTGATGGTTGAACCGTGGTTATCAACCGTCATCCTCGGTGGCAGATTGGTTGAAATGCTGGGTACTGAGCAACAAAAGCGAGAGGTGATACCTGCTGTTTGTGGCGGTCAAATGAAGCTGGCGTTGGCGTACAGTGAAGTCGGTATTAGGCAGCAATTAGCCGCGATAGCTATGGAGGCGAAACCTCGAGACGGTGGCTTTGTATTGAACGGTGAAAAGGTATTGGTGTTGAGTGCCCAGACAGCTGATCAGTTGTTGGTAGTGGCGAGAACCAGGGGGAATGCCGGTGATGAACATGGGCTAACGGTATTTTTAGTAGACCCAAATACGTCGGGTGTTACTTTATCTGGCTATGCTACGGTAGATGGTTATCGAGCTGCGAATATTATTTTTGATAATGTTCAGGTGTCAGGCTCGTCCGTAGTTGGAGGGGGAGAGGCTGGCTTAGGTAATGCCTTAGAGAGTTTGCAGGTTGTAATGAATGAAGCGACTCTTGCTGTGGGGGCTGAAGCGGTTGGTTTAATGGATTTGTTGTATCAGGCAACGTTGGAATACACCAAGACACGCAAACAGTTTGGTGTACCTATTGGAAAATTCCAGGTATTACAGCATCGTTTGGTTGATGTATTTATGCAATGCGAACAGTCCAGATCTGTACTTTTGATGGCGGTGTTACATTATGTTGAGAATCCAAAGGAGTCCAATAAGTCCGTATCTGGACTTAAAGTGCAGATAGGTAAATCTGGGCGCCAGGTGGGCCAGGAGGCGATTCAGTTACATGGCGGTATGGGGATGACGGACGAGTTAAGCGTAGGTTATTACTTCAAACGCCTGACGTGTATAGATGCATTGTTTGGCAATGTTGACTTTCATTTGGCGCGATATGCTGAGTTGGTGTAACCCTAAAATGGTGCGTCACTGGCAAGAGCATTTGGCGTTAAAACTATTGGGTGTTCACTTCTGCTTGGCTGTTCTTGATTTGAGTAGCGTTGTAGAAGTGGAGATCTAGGGGGGCAGAAATGAAGTTCAGAAATGACAGCTAAGAGATTATTGTTTTGAGGCGTTAGCTTGCTTGAGACAAACTAACGCTTTTTTCAAGATGTTCAATTTTGTGCTCTAGCTCTGCGATTTGCTGATTTATCTTCAGGATTTTGCCCATATCTTTGATAGGCACTGCAATTAATGTTTTTCGCAAACCTATCAAGCGCTTTCGTAATGCCCCCAATATATCTAAGTTCTTAACAATATCGCTATTACTGTCGAAAACATAATGTGACTGATCAAAGAGCAGCTGATCGGGTACGAGGCCCTCGCTGCGCCCAAGGTAAACTCCATCTTTTGAGTAATATAGGAATTCTTTGGTTTCGTCTTCGTTGGCGTTTAATAGGTTGATTTGCATACTGGTTACTTCGCATTCAGGGGATGGTAGTGGGGAGGATTTCAAACTCTATCTATTGGGAATAGCGCCTGATTGCTAAGCTTGCAAGCAGAAATATAGTAGGAGGCTCCACCTGCCTAATAGTTGCCCTAAAAATCATAGGCTTAGGAGTTAGTTGAAGTTTTTCTAAAGCCTGAGGTTGATATAACCGATGTAGAAAAGCCATAAAAAAGCCAACGTCTCGTGAAGAGAGCGTTGGCTTTTTTATGGCTTATTTGCTTAGGGCTTGATTAGAATGTTGATAAGACTGTTTGTTAAAACGAAGCTTCCCAGCGACCGCCGTAAGATAGCGTGGTTAATGATGTGTCTTCATAAGCAAGGATGCTGTCGTAATCGATATAAGCAGATAAGCCGTAACGGAATGTGGCAGATACACCCACCGCTGCGCGGATCCAGTTATCGTCGAAATCGTCGGCTTCAATAGAGAACGTTGAGCCCGCGATACTTGAAAATCGCCCTGTGATGATGTCACGATCATCATCTAGTTCTTTTTTCCATTCGGCACGAGCGTGAGGTACAACAACGCCCCAGTCAGTGCTAATAGCATAAGATACCTGGCCGCCCATGGTGAATACTTTAGAATCGACGTCTTGTTCATCAACGCTAACTTCAAGACCTACGGTGCCGCGTTCTTCGTAGGCGTCAATTTCACCAGTGATGTAATCAAAGCTGGCATAAGGGCCGTAAGAAAGGGCGTTATTATTAAAACTATAACCGCTAGCAATGCTGATGAATGTTTGTTGAGTATCTGTTTTCCCGCCGATGGTGTTAGATATAGAACTTACTGTAACCTGCCTTGTTGTTTCTATTTCACCTTCAGCAGAACCAATTAAAACGTCGACATTGAAGGCTTCTTTGTACCAAGTACCGTAAATAATAATGTTGGACATGTCATTGTCCATGCCATCACCGTTGCCATCAAACTCTAATGAACTTTGGTTAATACCGTGGGCGATACCACCGATAAGGTTTCTGCTAAAGCGATAGTCGGCACCAATGGTTGCGGTACGGGCATCATTCTCATAGCCACGCTCTAAATTCGAACCGTCTCGCTCGCCATCGGTTAAAGAGCCGCTGGCAAAAAATCCCCATTTGCTTATAGGGGCACCTTCACCTGCCGTGCCACCAATGCTATCTGCGATTGCGTGTAGCCATTCACCGGAGAATTCATCGCCTTTGATAGAGTAGGTTAGGCCTGCAACGCTAACGCCAGTGTTGCCAGTTCGTAACGCTTTAAAGCGTTTGAAGATATTGCCTTTTTGAGCGGCAATTTGTTGTTTAACGGATGTGAATTGAGCCGCAACTTCTTCAGGATTGGTTGTTGTAGTGTCTGCGTTAGCACATAGTTGTAGAAGCTCGTCAGATGTCAGGGTTCTGTTCGCAGTTTTTGTGAGAGTTTGATTTTGCCGTACCTCCTCTCCTGCTGCACAAATGCTTTTAAATGCATCTGCTGCGTGAGCAAAATTAACAGATAAGGCAATAAGCATACCTGCAAATGAAACCAGGCTTGGTTTAAGTGTTGGATATTTTGAAGCAAACATAAAAAATCCCCAGATTTTAGTCAATCCCATTAACAGGGGCCGTTGATTCCATTACCTCAGCGCCTTCTGCGAGAGCCATTGTATTTATTTATCGTTTTTTTTGGAAGCTTTCTTTAACTGTGGGCATTGCTGGTCTATATGTGCATCCAGTATGATTCACAATAAATGGATAACTAAGAAGAAATTGTAATGGGGAAGAATGACTTGAATGCTTTTGTATTAAATATTGAGTCTGAAGCGCAGAAAAAGATCGCAATAAAATGGTTGGGCTTAGCTGTGGCGTCGTTGCTAGCGGCTGGGGTGTTTTCGCTTTTACTTGTGTTATCTCGAACTCCAGGAATACAAAGTATCATTCCTTGGATTGATTTTTTCCATGTGGCGCTGGTTGTACATGTCGACTTGTCGGTGTTGATTTGGTTTTTATCCATGGCAGGGGTATTTTGGACCGTCAGCAATCCACGTAGTGGAGGCTTTGTCGATCAGATAGCTTGGCTATTGGCAGTTGTAGGAACGTTGACTATGGTATCCAGCCCGTTTTTTGGTGTGGGCGACCCGTTAATGAATAACTATGTGCCGGTGTTACAGCACCCAGTATATTACGGCGCGTTATGTGTGTTTGGTTTGGGGGTGATGTTGTTGTTAACAGGGCGCTTGATTTATCTGCCTGCTATTCCTCGTGATGGTAAAAGTACGCTCGCATTTGCCAGTTATATTGCGGCGATACCAACGCTGTTAAGTATTGTTGCCTTGTTATGGAGTTATAAAGCAATCCCCGACACGCATTCAGGGGAACTGTACTTTGAAGTGTTGTTTTGGGGAGCGGGACACACCTTGCAGTTCACACACACTTTATTGTTACTGGTTGCCTGGGTTTGGTTGGCGCAAGTGTGTGGCGCCAAATTCACACAGAAACCGATGTGGCTGGCAGGTTTGTGTGTGTTGACAATATTACCCATTGTTTTAGTGCCTTGGATATACCTAAATGCACCTGTTGAATCGGTGTCTCACCGCATAGGATTTACTAAATTAATGCAGTATGGCGGGCTAGCGTGCTTGCCGCTAGGTGTTGTTGCAATTTGGCAGTTAATCATCATGCCAAGAGCTGCAGATGAGGTGAAGCCAATGAAATCAGCATTGATTGCGTCATTTATTCTTTTTTCAGCTGGCGGTATCATTGGATTTTTAATTGAAGGTGTGAACGTTGTTATTCCCGCCCATTATCACGGGTCTATTGTGGGGGTGACGTTATCATTTATGGGGGTAGCGTATTTGCTAATGCCGAAATTGGGATTAGGTCAACCGAATGTGCGTTTGGCAAAAATACAGCCTTATGTTTATGGTGGTGGTCAATTAATGCATATCCTTGGTCTTGCATGGTCTGGTGGTTACGGCGTACAGAGAAAAACCGCAGGCGCCGCTCAAGGTTTAGATCGTTTGCCGGAGGTGCTGGGGATGGGGATGATGGGGCTAGGAGGTTTGATTTCCACGATTGGTGGGTTGTTATTTTTGATCGTTATCATCAAGGCGTGGCGAGAAAAGCAACGCTAGGAAAGTAGGCTCAACTAATATTGTTGTTTAAGAACAGAACTAAAAAAGCCGCTCAATGTAATGTATTGAGCGGCTTTTTTAGTTCTGTTCTGTTTGAGTGCTGAAACGTTAAGCTATCGCTCTAAAACCTATGCGTAAGTAATGATCTACCAGCAAAAAGCCAAACAATGCGGTGAGGTAAAAAATGGAATACGCAAAGGTCTTCATCGCATGCTCGTCACCTTCACTTCGATACAACCTAAACGCGTGATAGATAAAGCCAACGCCCAGTGCGACAGCCCCTGCTAAGTAAATAAGCCCTGACATGTTAATGGCAAAAGGAATTAGCGTCACTGCCAGTAGCATCACCGTATAAAGCAACACTTGTATTTTGGTAAAAGGAATGCCGTGGGTAACGGGAAGCATCGGTACATCCACTTTTGCATAATCATCTCTACGACGTATTGCAAGCGCCCAAAAATGAGGAGGAGTCCAAATAAAGATAATAAGGAAGAGTAACAATGCTTCAGTATTAACTTCACCTGTAACCGCAGTCCAACCTAGGATGGGAGGGGCAGCACCGGCAGCACCACCCCAAACAATATTGTGTGGCGTAGATCGCTTTAGGAACATTGTGTAAATAACGGCATAACCAATAACACAGATAAACGTTAGAATGGCGGTAAGCACGTTTGTAGTGATGAGCAAAATAACCATTGAAATGATCGTCAGCGACAATGCAAACGTAATGGCTGAACGGGAAGACAAACCACCAGTAGGTAGAGGGCGACCCTTAGTTCGTTCCATCGCGGCATCAATTTTCTGATCCACCCAATGATTAACTGCGGCACCGGATGCCGCAGCAAGCCCAATACCCAGGGAACCAAAAAACAAAATATCTAATGGAATCATGCCAGGTGTAGAAAGTAACATGCCAACAATGGCGGTGAATACAATCAACAAAACCACTTTTGGCTTGCAGAGTTCCAGGTAATGGCGCCAGGTTAAACTGACTTCTTCTGTTAATGTAGGATTGTTCATTGTCTCTCTATTTTCCGTGGAGTCGATTTTATAATTGTTATGTTTTTTGTTGGCTGCTCAATGAACAGTTGTGTGTTTCGTTAATTCGGTAGTGCTTCGGGAGAGTAGTCGGCTTTGGTAGCACGTGTTACTTCGGTTAGTGATTGATGGCTTTTTATTCTCCGGTTAACAGTCACTAAAGAAAGCAAGAGGATTGCTGCCCCCCCGTTGTGAGCAACTGCAATCGCTACCGGTAATACTAAAATAATGTTTAGGAGCCCTAAGGTGATTTGAATACAAAGAGCGAGCGCTATCAGCGCACCAAAACGTCTTCCCGGCCATGAGCCCGAAAATAATAGTGCTAACGATAAACCACCAACAACCAAAAATGTAATGACTGCACCAATACGGTGTGTCAAATGCACCGCAGTGCCTGCCTCTCTAGAAAGTACGCCGCCTTCGTAATTCACGCCAACCTCACGCCACAGCGTAAAACCTTCTTTAAAATCAGTTGGTGGTAACCATTGCCCCTGACAAGTTGGTAAATCCCAGCAATGCAGCGCCACATAGTTTGTGCTCGTCCAGCCACCTAAAGCAATCTGACAATACACTACAATTAATGCAAGCAATGCCCAGCGTTTTAGCGTCGGGGATACACCTAAACGAGTATCGCCTTTATCTCGATGTATTTTGTTTTGCCAATGCGTCAGCATTGACCACCATAGCAGCGCCAATGTTAGCATGCCGCCCAAAAGGTGCAGCGTTACAATGGCGGGTTTAAGTAACAACGTCACGGTCCACATACCTAATGCGCCCTGAAAGCCAACCAGCACTACAAGAAATAAGGGGAGTTTAACTTGTTGGCCCGGTGCTTTTCGTTGTTTCCAGGCCATACCCGCAAGAACAAGAATGAATAATCCTAGTGTGCTGGCAAAGTAACGGTGGATCATTTCTTTCCAGGCTTTCGGAGATTCAACAGGCTGCCCAGGGAATGCTTGGTTGGCAGCTGCAACGTCAGTTTCTGCTGTGGGGGCAAGTAGTTTTCCGTAACAGCCGGGCCAATCGGGGCAGCCAAGACCAGCATCGGATAGCCGAACATAAGCCCCAAGCACGATAACAAAGAGTGCAAGCAAAGTGGCAACAAATGAAATTCTTAAGAACGTTTTATCCATAATCCTTTTAATGCTTCTGGAGGTTAAATATCTGGCTTGTTAACTTTAAGTAATCGTTGTAGGTCCTTTAAGACACCTTTTTTCTGGTCGCTACCTGCGGGGTAAACCATCATGAGGTTGCCATATGGATCTACCATGAAAATACTGTTTTCGATAACAGGGGTAACACTCGCGAATGCTTTTTTGATGCGTTGTGTTGCTTCGTTTTGTTGCGTAATAATAGCAAGTTGCGGAAATTCTTTGCTCAAATCAACAGTTAAACCGCTTAAGGCGTCGGGGGTTTCTAACAAAATGATTGGCTTGATGACTTTTCGGTTAACACCCATTGATTTCCTGTTTTGACGGATGCTGAAAAGTGTTTCTTGGCAAGGTTTTTCACACGCAGATGTGACAGTGATAAGTGACCAGCTGCCAGCAACATCAGTCTCTGTTAGAAAAGAGCCGTCTTTTTGCTCTAATGAAAATTTGCCCAATGCTATAACAGGAGAAACCAGTTCACCGTGGTTGTTGGGTTTTTCAAAGGAAGCAGAGTCACCGCTGTATATGAAATACCAGGAAATAACATAGGGTAAACCGAATAAAAGCACCATGGCAAAAAATGGGTTTACAAATCGTCTATAACCTGTATACAGATTGGTCTTTTTTGTATCTTGGTGCTGTGCGGGAATGTCAGTCATGCTCTGATCCTGTTTTATTCTTTTTGACGCTTGTTCCAAAGAACGCTATTAAAACAAACAATGCAAAAACAAACCACTGTATTGCATAACCAATGTGCATGCCTGTTTTGGCTTCAAACTGTGGCCATTGCTTGATGAGTGATGAGTCGAGGGGAGTGTTAGCGTTTGTGCTGGAGCTTGATGCAAGCCTAAGTACTAGAGGTAGTATGTTGTAACCTACTGTTTTTTCGAAATGCTTTGTGTCCATGTAATACCAAAGAGGCGGGGTATCAGAAACTGGACTGTCGATGTTGCCTAAAATAACAGGCTTTGAACGTGGCTTTGCTAAGGTGCCATGTAATGTTTGGTTACTTAAATCTATCACTGCTTCGGGTAAATCAAGCCGTGGCCTCTTTTGTGCTATCCAGCCCCGGTTCACTAAAATCACGTCATCAGTACCCGCTATTTCAAACGGAGTGATGACGTAAAACCCAGGTTTGCCACTTTGTATGATGTTGTCTAATAAAAACTGTTCGGATTCTCGATATTTTCCTGTTGCCGTTGCTTTAGTATAGGGAAGAGCATCGGGTGATGGCGTTTGATTCAATGAGACAGGGGGCTGTTCAGTGCGTTTCTTTATTTCATGTTGTTGTTGTTCTTTTTCTTCAGCCCGATTAACTTGCCAAATACCAAGGCTCAAAAAAACACCAAACAATATTAAGCAAAATACAGTTAGAAAAAATGTGGGCTTAAATGTGTATGGCATGGTTTGGACTCAGGCATTATTTTTGTTACGCTGCATTCTTTGGTTAGGGCGCGTAGGTGTTTTTTTCATCGAAAAAAGAGCCCGTAAGATAACATTTATATAGAGATTTGTATGACCTTTTATAAAATAATCGTAGTGATTAACTTGATATTGGTGCTTATTAGTTTAGGTGCTGGTGCTGTGTTTTTAGGGAAAGATGGAGACAACGATACTCGAGTATTAACGGCGTTAACCGTTAGGATATCATTATCAATATCATTGCTTATTCTGTTAATTGGCGGATATTATTTTGGTTTAATAACCCCTAATCGTTTTTAGATTCGGTGATACGTGAGGTATTAAGAGCGCAATAAAAAGGGGCATGTTGAACATGCCCCTTTTTATTGCGCTACTATACGCTACGACATTGCTATCGTTGCAATATCATAACCAGTAGACAAAGAAGTACAAACCTAACCAAACCACATCAACAAAGTGCCAGTACCAAGCAACAGCCTCAAATGCAAAATGTTTCTCGTTACTAAAATGGCCCTTGGCGCTACGTACAAATATCACCATTAGCATTATGGTACCGATGGTGACATGCATGCCGTGGAAGCCTGTTAACATATAAAAGGTTGAGCCATAAATACCGGAGTTAAGTGTGAGCCCCATTGCGTTGTATGCGTGATAGTACTCGTAGGCTTGAAAGCCAAAAAATATCAAGCCTAGTGTAATGGTGACTCCTAGGCCGGCGAGCAATTGCTTTTGATGACCTTTTTTTAGCGCGTGGTGTGCCCAGGTGAGCGTTACTCCGCTGGAAAGCAGAATGACGGTGTTATATAGCGGAATGCCACCTGCTCCCATTGCTTCTTTTACTTGCGTATATTGAGCGCCAGCGTCAGGAGTGGAAATTAGCGGCCAGGCTGCGGTAAAACCCTCCCACAACAAGTTTGAGCTCCCCAGGTGACCTTCTCCGCCGAGCCAAGGTAAAGATATGGCACGGATATAATAAAGCGAGCCAAACAGCGCAACAAAGAAGAATACTTCAGACGTAATAAACCAAATCATGCCTTGGCGGAATGAGGCGTCTACTTGAGTGCTGTATTTTCCTGACATGCTTTCGTCGATAACTTCGCCAAACCAGCCAAAAAATAAATAGCCAACCACTAATAATCCAGCAATTGACATGTAAGAGCCAATTGTTATGTCATTTACCGAAAGGGCGATACCCAATACAGTGAGGAATATGCCAATAACCCCAATAATGGGCCATTTGCTACCTTCGGGTACATAATAATGTTCAGAACTTGCTGCTGCAGTCATGTTTCCCTAGTCCTTATTTTAATTACAGTTAATTTTTGTTTTATTCTGTTCTTGTTCGTGGGCTCGTAATTATAGAGAGCCAACTGAAGGAAGGTTGCTTTTATCGGGTTTAAGTGACTCGGTACGATTGGTGTCCATGATGGTATAGGATAGCGTGATCGTACTGATGTCGTCCGGTAAGTCGGTGTCTACTACAAATTGTAGTTTCATATCCACCGCTTCGCCTGCCTTCAATGTTTGTGTTTCAAAACAAAAACATTCTATTTTCTTAAAGTGCTTGGTGGCTTGCCAGGGGGTAATGCCAGGAATGGATTGTGTTACTACTGTTTTGTCGGAGTGGTTCTTGACGTAATAACTGATTGTTGTTTTTTCTCCTGGTTTTACAGTGACAGATCGTACATTGGGTTTGAATTCCCATGCCACATTGCCATTAATGGTTGCATCAAACTGTACCTTGATGTCCCGCGCTGCATTTTCAACTGTTCCCTCGGTGTCTGAGGTTGTCGTTTTTACTGCGGCTAGAGCTTCGGCACTATTGGTTGATATGCTGTTCCAGCCAGCGACACTGCATACCAGTCGATATAGAGGTACCATAGCAAATGCAAAACCAAACATTAGCACGGTGACTAAAGCAAGCGTTAGTACCGTTCGTTTGTTATTTGTTTTACGTGTGGTGGCTGTATCTGTTTGGTCTTGTGACGGATTTTGATCTGATTCACTCATAATTCGAGCCTAGGTTATGCTGCTAGAGTCTTGCTAACGCCGTAGGCTGCTAAACAAAGGCTTGCTAGTGCAAGACCTGCTAAAAGCAATGCGACGTTTCTGTTTGCTTTTTTTAGCGCGGCGTCTTGTTGGTTGTCGTTCATAGTCTGCTCCGTACTCTTGCTATCGGCATCAGGATTGAAAGATGGTTCACCCTGGTGCCGATAGTAAGAAAAGTATCGATTTATTTAACAGTTGGAGGTGTTTCAAAGCTGTGGAATGGAGGAGGTGACGAAAGTGTCCACTCTAATCCCGGAGTGCCTATTTGCGCTCCTTCCCATGGCATGTCACCTGCTTTAGGGCCACCACGAACCGTTTGGATAATGATATAAACAAATAGCAAGTGGGAGAGCCCGAAAATAAAGGCTCCGATACTGGATATTTGATTGAACTCTACAAATTGCACACTGTAATCAACAATACGCCTAGGCATTCCAGCTAAGCCTGAGAAATGCTGAGGAAAGAATGTGAGATTGAATCCAATGGTGGTCCACCAGAAAAAGATCTTGCCCAATGTTTCGTTGTACATGTGCCCCGTCCATTTTGGCAGCCAGAAGAAGACACCCGCGTAGAGGCCAAATAGTGCACCAGGGATTAACGCGTAATGAAAGTGAGCAACAACAAAGTAGGTATCATGGTACTGTAAATCTGCCGGCACGACGGCAAGCATAACACCTGTTGTTCCTGCAAAAGAGAACATCATGATGATTGCTATGGCAAAGAGCATTGGTGTTTCAAATGTCATTGCACCACGCCACATAGTAAACATGAAGTTAAACAACATCAAACCTACAGGGATCGATATAAGGATGGTACCAATCATAAAGTAGTTGGTGGCAGCAACGGACATGCCGATGGTGTATTGATGGTGGGCCCAAACAACCATACCTAGAAGAAGTAATACTCCCATTCCCCATACCAAAGACTTGTATCCAAATAGAGGCTTACGAGCAAAGGTGGGTACAATGATGCCTAGTACACCGATGGATGGAAGTAGTAGTACGTATACTTCGGGGTGGCCAAAGAACCAGAATAAATGCTGGAACAAAACAGGGTCACCACCACCGGCAGCATCAAAGAAACTGGTGCCAAAGTGTCGATCAAACAAAAGCATGGTTACACCGCCCGCAAGGGCTGGCATTATCATGATTAGTAGGATTGCGGTAAAGAGCCAGGCCCAAACAAAAAGAGGAAGCTTCATCATGGTAAGCCCTGGAGCTCTCATGTTTAATATGGTGGTAACAATATTGATAGCGGCAAGAATTGATGAAATACCCAATACATGCAGGGTGAATATCAGCAAATCCATTCCCATGCCAGCTTGAACTGATAGTGGTGGGTATAGTGTCCAGCCGGTGTTGACTGGTGCGCCACCGCCAAAGAACGGAACAATAATCGATAGGATTAATAGTGTCGCTGCGGCGGGTAGTAACCAAAAACTTAAGTTATTAAGTCTTGGTAGTGCCATATCTGGAGCCCCTATCTGTAACGGGATCATCCAGTTTGCCATGCCTGCTGCTGCAGGCATAACCACACCAAACACCATAATCAGCGCGTGAGTGGTTACCATATTGTTAAACAGGTCTGGTTCTAGGAACTGTAAACCTGGAAAATAAAGCTCAGCGCGGATAAGCATTGCCATGCCGCCGCCAAGGAATAACATTACTAGTGAGAAGATAAGGTACATGGTACCAATATCTTTATGGTTGGTACTAAATAACCAGCGCCCAAATCCAGATGGAGGAGCGTGGTGGTGATCATCGTGAGTGGCTGTTGTACTCATATTTGGTCTCCTCTAATTATCGCGCGGCTTTAACATCGCTAGGTTGAACGGCGTCGCCAGTATTGTTATCCCAGGCATTTCTTTCATAGGTAATGATTGCAGCAAGTTCTAAGTCGTCGAGCTGCTTACCCCATGCAGCCATTGCTGTGCCGGATGATCCATTGATGACGACGTCCAAGTGTTCGCTTATGTCGCCTATTGCGATGACGCTGCCTTTAAGGGGAGGGAACACTGGAGGTAGTCCTGATCCGTCAGCTTTGTGGCATGCGCTACAGTTTTTGTTGTAAAGCTCTTCGCCCTTAGCCATAAGCTCATCAAGAGTTAAAACCTTGCCAGAAGCGGCTTCAGCTGCTTTTGCAAGCGTGATAGCTTTTTGCTCGGACATCCATTTGTCAAACTTATCACCAGAAATGGCGTTAACTTGAATCGGCATAAAAGCATGGCCTGTACCGCAGTTTTCTGCGCATTGGCCGTGGTAATTACCTTCTTTTTCAATGATGGTCCATGTTTCGTTGATGTAGCCTGGAATTGAGTCTTTCTTGACTGCTATGGCTGGTACCCACCAAGCGTGAAGCACGTCGGTAGCCGTGTGTAGAAAGCGAACGCGACGATCTGTGGGTAAATAAAGGGGGTTGTCGACCATGCGAAGATAACGGTCACCAGCTTCTTCTTTAGGTAGAAGGCTGCTAACAATTTTGACATCATCTTCCATATATTCGTAGGTCCACTTCCACTGAGATCCTGTGACTTTTACAGTAAGGTCTGCAGGTGTTTTATCTTCGATAAGATCAAACGTGGAGCTGGCGCTTCCGGCGATGGTTAAATCTATACCGAGAACGATAGCGGGAACAAAAAGCCACGACCAGGTGCCAAACCATCCATTATGAAACTCTTGGTCGGCTTGGTAGTCTTTTGACTTACGAAATTTAAAGATGGAATAAGTAATAACCAAGGTAACCAGTACCATGATGATTAGCGCTACAGTGGCAGTCAGCATATGAAGGTCAAAGACCTCTTTTGTGACAGGCGATACTGGTTCCGGGAGGTTGAACTTGTATTCTGCAAATGCAGTCCCAGATGCAAGCAACAAACTGGGCACAGCAAAAGCGATGCAAGGCTTGCGTAAACGATTTAACATCGGTTGATCCTCATCAATGATGCGCCAAATCCTGTTAGGTAGTTGACATAGGCACACAAAACCTCAAGTATGGATGGGCAGTGTGAACTGCACAGTCATTCTTGATGAGGCGGTATCCTATGGTGATTTCCTTGTTAACCTAACGATTAACTATCCAGAACTTGGTTATGGTCAATTGCCATTATTTATAATGTAAGAAGCCGCGATTAGTGTTTCTCACGGCTTCATCCCCTCTATATTTTTAGAAAACCACAAATTTTTATTAAATAGCAGTTTTCTTGAGCGGGATTATTTACTTTTGTGGGGGGGTTATGCAAGCGTAAAGTCATTAAGATTGAATGTTTTAGCGCGTTTTTGGATAATCTGTCTAATATTTGAGCTAATCTGATTTCCCTGAAGGTGGTTGTGATGGTTCGAAAGTTTTTGCTTGTGCCACTTTCCGTTTATAATACGTTTTTGTGGATGCAAGGGGCTGTTACTTGGCCCGTTGTTGTCCTGTAATCAATATTTGGCAATGTTGCCAAAGGTGTGCCTAAGTTAGGCTGATTGAGGGTGTGAAATAAGCATGAGTGAAGTACCGATTTTTCGCGTAATTTTTTTGAATCAGGATGAAGTGTTTGAAATTTATGCGCGGCATATATACCAAAGTGAGATGTTTGGGTTTATTGAGGTAGAAGAGTTCATGTTTGGTGAGCGCTCACAGGTAGTTGTGGATCCTTCTGAAGAGCGCTTAAAGGCTCAGTTCACAGGCGTTAAGCGTACTTATATTCCTATGCATTCTATTGTTCGGATTGATGAGGTTGAGAAAGAAGGTGTAGGGAAGGTTACCGATGTTAAGGGCGGTAATGTCGCTTCTTTTCCAGGTTTTAGTTATAGCCCTGGTAGAAAACCGAGCAAAGATTGATTAGAATATAGCCTAATCTGGCCGTTTGTCATTAAATTTGGTGCGTTTAACGGCTTTTCTTGGCTTTTACTTGATCAATTATGCATCTGCGCTAACAATGCTACTAGTGTATTTGCAACTGTTGCTTGCTGTGTAGGCGTGTCAGCCTGATTGGCTTAAAAAGGATGTTGGATGTATTCACTTGTTGATAGAAAAAAACCTATTGCTTCGCAATACAGCTTGGATAAGCTGGAAACTCTTGTGAAGAGGGATATTGAACGCATTAAGGGTCAGTTGGCACGTATGGAGCGGGTCGAGCTTGATCCTGTTCGGGCTTCAACAATTGTCACTTATCGTGAAATGATCGATGCTCGCGAAACGTTGTTACTTCAGATTATAGAGCAGTCGGAGCAATTTAATGAGGTGGCGGTAGGCTGACTCTTGCGATAAAACAGTTATTTTTACGATTTTAAAATATGGGGCCTTTCGGGCTCTTTTTTGTTTTAAGTGCTCGGTGGGTCGAATGGTAGTGTTGAAGTGATAAGGTTCGAGGGAAAAATAAAAAATAGATATGGGATGTTGTGCTAAGGATATGGTAGCAAGGGGCGGAATTGAACCGCCGACCCCATGATTATGAATCATGTGCTCTAACCATCTGAGCTACCTTGCCATTATAAAGCTGATACTGTGTTCTCTTGTCGCAGTAGGGTACTGCTTTAGAGGGCGCAAATTCTCGCAATCTTTGCCCTCTGTGTCAAGTACTTACACGTTAAATCGGAAATGAATCACGTCACCGTCTGCGACAACGTAGTCCTTGCCTTCTAATCTCCACTTGCCGGCTTCCTTTGCGCCCTGTTCGCCGTTGTGTTCGATGAAATCATTGTACGCAGTGATCTCTGCTCGAATAAAGCCTTTTTCAAAGTCGGTGTGAATGACTCCGGCGGCTTGTGGCGCTGTGGCGCCGACTTTGACGGTCCAGGCGCGAACCTCCTGTACTCCGGCGGTGAAGTAGGTTTGAAGGCCGAGGAGGTTGTATCCCGCTCGAATAACGCGATCTAGCCCTGGCTCTTCCATGCCAAGGTCTTCCATAAATTCAGTGCGTTCGTCGTCTTCAAGTTCGGCTATTTCAGATTCGATCTTCGCGCAAATGGCGACAATCTGTGCTCCTTCTTCTTTTGCTATGTTTTCAACGAGCTCTAGTAGCGGGTTGTTTTCGAATCCGTCTTCTTCTACGTTGGCGATGTACATTGTGGGTTTGATTGTGAGTAGGTTTAGTGACTTAATCTCGAGTAGCTCTTCATCTGTAAGTCCTGCGGAGCGAGCAGGTTTTCCTTCATCTAATAATGGAAGTAGTTTTTCTAGGATGGCTTTTCTTTTGAGGGCTTCGCTGTCACCTGATCTGGCCAGCTTGGTTGACTTTAGTAATGACTTCTCTACGGATTCAAGGTCCGCCAGTGCAAGTTCTGTGTTGATAACTTCAATGTCATCAATAGGGTTGACTTTGTTTGCGACGTGAACGATGTTCTCGTCTTCAAAGCAGCGTACTACGTGAGCAATAGCGTCGGTATCTCTTATGTTGGCTAGGAATTTGTTTCCAAGCCCTTCACCTTTGGATGCGCCGGCAACAAGGCCTGCTATGTCTACAAATTCCATGGTGGTTGCTAATACGCGTTGAGGTTTTACTATTTCCGCAAGCTTGTCTTGGCGCGAGTCTGGGACATTTACCACGCCGGTGTTCGGTTCAATTGTACAGAATGGGAAGTTTGCAGCGTCGATGCCTGCTTTTGTTAATGCGTTAAAAAGTGTGGATTTTCCGACGTTTGGTAGGCCGACGATGCCGCATTGGATGCCCATGGTAATAATCCTGAGTGGTTAGCTGCTTTTATAGCTGTGAAGTTGGTTCATGGCTTTGTTGGCGTTGCCGGTGACAAGTTCGGGCAAAACGCTGATCGCTTCATTGATAATGTCGTCAATTAGCTGTTGTTCTTTGCTTGGTGCCTTTCCAAGAACGAAGCCGGTGACCTTGTCGCTGCTTCCGGGGTGGCCTATGCCTATTCGAAAGCGAGCAAAGTTTTTGTTGTTGCCTAATTGGCTAATGATGTCTCTTAGCCCGTTATGGCCACCGTGGCCACCGCCTTGTTTGAGTTTTCCTGTGCCGGGAAGTAAATCTAGTTCATCGTGGGCGACTAGGATTCTTTCGGGGGGGATTTTGAAAAAGTTGGCTAGAGGGGCAACAGATTGGCCGCTTAAATTCATAAAGGTGGAGGGGATTAAGAGGCGGACATCCTGGCCATTGATTCGAACGCGGCCGGTGTGCCCTTTATATTTGGGGTCGTTCTTTAGTTGTTCATTATATTTGCGTGCGATGCTTTCAACAAACCAGGCACCCGCATTGTGGCGAGTGTTTTCGTATTGTTGGCCGGGGTTGCCCAGGCCAACAATGAGATCAATCCCGTCTTTCAATGTAGGTGCCTTTTATTTGTATATCGTTTAACGATTATTCAGCTGCTGGAGCTTCTTCTGTTGCTTCATCGTCGTCAGCACTTTCGCCACGAGGGATGATAATGGTAACGATTGGGTGGTTGTGATCGTCGCCGTGAGCAAGCTCAGGGATTTCAACGCCTTCAGGTAGTGTAATATCAGAAAGGTGAAGAACTGTGCCGGCTTGCACGTCGGTCATGTCAATTTCGAAGTACTCAGGCAGATCTTTGGCAAGGCAGGATATTTCAACGTCTGTCATTTGGTGTGAAATGGAGCCGCCTTGCATTTTGGCGCCGTGACATACATCTTCGTTAATGAAGTGTAGAGGTACATGCATGTTGATCTTGTGCGTAGTGTCGATACGGAGGAAGTCGGCGTGTACAGCGTGCCCTTTTGCTGGGTGGCGCTGAAGGTCTTTAAGAACAACTTGCTCTTCATTTCCATCAATAACCAAGGTAAGTACGTGAGAGTAGAAGGCTTCATTCTCAAGTACTTTGGTTAGTTCTTTGGCTAGTAAAGAGATTGATGTTGGTTCTTTCTCTGTACCGTAAAGTACGCAGGGTACTCTGTTTTCGAGGCGACGTAGGCGGCGGCTCGAACCTTTCCCTAAATCACTTCGCATTTCTGCGTTTAATATAAATTCGTTTGACATTGTTATGTCTCCAATTGGTATGTTGTGAAGATTTTGCGACCAAATCTTCGGTTTTTAATTGCTTATGACTCTTTGGGGGAGAACATGGCACTTAAGGATTCTTCGTTGTTAATTCTGCGGACAGCCTCGGCGAGCATTGGCGCTAAGCTGAGTTGTCGGATTTTGGCACAGTTCAGTGCTTCGTCTGATAGGGGGATTGTATCGGTGACGATAAGCTTGTCTATCTTTGAGTTATTGAGGTTGTTGATTGCAGGCCCGGATAATACAGGGTGTGTGCAGTACGCAATAACTTTTTTTGCACCGTGCTCTTTTAATGCGTCGGCTGCTTTGCAGAGGGTGCCGGCAGTATCAACCATATCGTCTACTAATATGCAGGTGCGACCTTTGACTTCACCAATGAGATGCATTACTTGGGAGTCGTTGGCTTTTTGGCGGCGCTTGTCGATAATGGCGAGATCTGCATCGTCTAGTTGTTTGGCCACGGCGCGGGCGCGAACAACGCCGCCAACATCGGGTGAGACAATCATTAGGTCTTCGTAATCTTGGCGAATGATATCCTCAAGGATTACAGGGGAGCCATAGACGTTATCAACTGGAATATCGAAAAAGCCTTGGATTTGGTCGGCGTGCAAATCGACCGTGAGCAGCCTGTCTACACCAACGGTTGTTAGCATGTCGGCGACTACTTTTGCGCTGATAGGGACGCGGGCAGATCGAACGCGACGGTCTTGGCGTGCATATCCGAAATAAGGGACAACGGCGGTGATGCGACCCGCGGAGGCGCGGCGTAATGCATCGGTCATTACCACGAGTTCCATAAGGTTGTCGTTGGTTGGGGAGCAGGTGGATTGGATGACAAAGACATCGGCGCCACGAACGTTTTCATTTATCTCTACAGCTATCTCTCCGTCGCTAAACGAGTTGACGTCAGCGAGTCCGGCGGGGACGTGAAGGTGTTCGGTGATCTTGTGTGCTAAGTCAGGAACAGCGTTACCGTTAAATACGATCAGATTAGACACGTGTGAGGCACCTTTATAATAAACGGGAGATATAGTGTATGGAATTAAGATGGCTGGGCCGGCAGGATTCGAACCTGCGCATGTCTGGATCAAAACCAGGTGCCTTACCGCTTGGCGACGGCCCATTCTCGAGGAGCTATTTGGCTAACTTCGAGCGGCGTGTATCATACCAGAAGTTTGACCAAATGTTCTGAGATTTTTAACAATTTTTTAGCTTAATTTAAGCTACGGGTTCTTTTCTCTTGAGCAAGTAGCTCTGATACAAAGATGATCCGTTTTGACCCTTGGTCAGTATGACGTTTAGGTCGTCAGATTTAAGGTTAAATCTGATTAGTGCTTCTGGCAAGTTGCTGATTGCTTTAAGTCCTGTTTCTTTGTCGGATACAGGGCAAAAGCAGCAAGCTCCAGTGCCGGTAAGCTTAGCATTTCCCCATCCATTTAACAATCCTAACGTCTTGTTAATTAACGGGAATTTTTTCCTGGCTACAAGCTCAAAGTCATTGTGACCGGCTCCATCCAAGAAGGCGCGCATTGTGATCGGTTTTGTGTTTCTTGTCAAATGTTTATCACGAAAAAGTTCTGCTGTTTCTACGTGGCAAGCGGGAATAGCTAATATGTACCATCGCTCATCGATAGTTACAGGGGTTAGCTGTTCGCCAATGCCCTCTGCCCAAGCAGCAATACCGTGAACAAAGATAGGTATGTCTGCTCCTAAGGTAAGCCCTAGGGTTTCTAGTTCTAGGGTGGATAATTTAGTATCCCAGAGTCGGTTAAGGGCGACCAGTGTCGTTGCTGCATTGGAGGACCCTCCGCCAAGCCCGCCCCCCATGGGTAATTTCTTGTCAATTGTTATGCGTGCGCCGCGCGTACAGTTGGTGTGTTGGCGTAAGAGCATGGAGGCTTGGTAGACGAGGTTTTCTTTTTCTGGAACCCCTTGAATGTTGTTGACTAAGGAAATTTGGCCGTCTAATTCGGTGTTCTCAAAAGTTAAGGTGTCGTGCAGATCAAGAAATTGAAAAACGGTTTGTAGATTGTGGTAGCCGTCGCTTCGAACTCCGGTGATATGTAAAAATAGGTTAAGTTTAGCGGGGGAGTTAAATGTATATGACGTCGGGGCCTGCATGCTTATGGCTCTTCGTTAAAAGGTATCCACTGTTTGACCAGTACGGTAACTTTGAGGTTATCGGAAATGATTTTTATTTTGTGGGGCAGCGGATTCCCTAGTGCATCTTTGTAGCGCTCAAACTGGAGGGTCCAGCCGGCTTGGTCCAGTGTTGAAATAAGGCCAATGTTATTAAAGCGAGGCGTGCTAGTGCTTCTTGGCTCTGGTAGGCCTTTGATCCAATAAAGCAGGTTTGATAATGGTATTTGCCAGCCGGAATGTTCATATAAAAGCTGCTCTGGTGTTTCTGCGACAAAGCTGCCGTCACTATTTTCTAGCTTGGCGCCCGACTTGTTGCCAGAGATGATGGTAGTTCCTTGGCCAAGAGGGCCAGAAAGCGTAATGTGAAAGCTATCTTGAGATTGAATCCAGTCAAGGTAAGCGCTACCTCCCTCATCACCCTGTTTGATACCGATTTTACCCTTAATATGCCATTCATCCATTAAGGTTAGTGAGCGAACATGATTAACCCAGTTAACGGGATGGGTGGATAGAGGGGGCTGGCTGGGCGATTGTAATAATTCACAGCCAGCTAAAATTATAAGTAAGCTTGTAAGAGTTACATGGCGAAAAAAACGCGATATATGTGTCTGTGACACGAAAACTTCCTATTGATAACGAGTTAACTCGCACTGTATCACGGTTGTATATGATGGACGAGTTTGGACTGTGAATTTTTTTGATTAATAATCGCAGGCAAGTAATTTTAAATAAAGATTCAGCTGTTCGGCATTAATCGCTCTATTGTTTCTTGGATTACTTTACTGTCAGGCGTGGTTTTTAATCCACTTTTCCATATTGCTTTGGCTTCATCTTTATTGCCGCTTATCCATAATAGCTCGCCTAAATGGGCCGCAATTTCTTGATCTTGAAATAGAATGTAGGCTTTTTTCAATAAAGTGAGTGCGGTTTTATTGTCACCCATTCGGTACTTTAACCAGCCTAGGCTGTCAATTATTGCGGGGTCGTTAGGGGATAATGCGTATGCTTTTTCAATGAGACTTGCAGCCTCTTCAAGCCGATCATTTTGATCTACAAGAGTGTAACCCAGGGCATTTAGCGCAGCGCTATTGTCTGGTTGTTGCTTAATAACGATGCGTAGGTCTCGCTCCATGATGTCATATTGCTGGAGTTCGGCGTATACCATTGCGCGCATATAAAGAGCATTTAAGGCTTTGGGTTTTTTATTTAAAACAATATTTAGCGTTTCGATGGAGTCTTGGTGTTGATTGTTTTTTGTTAGTAGTTCTGCTTCGGCAAGGTAAAAATTGATATCGTCGGAGGGGGCGAGTGTGCGGGCGGCGCGAAGTGTTGTTTGTGCTTCCTGCATATTACCTTGCTGTTGTTGAATTGAGGCAATTTGGATTTGCGCTGTGCTATATCCTACACCGGGGTGGATATTTCGAAGGAGTCCTATTGCCAAATCAAAGTCTTTTTCAAACACGGCAATCCTAGCCAAAAAGCTATAGGCTTCAGTAGTGCGAAGGTCCTGTTTAATCATTAAGTTCAAGTGAGTCTTGGCAATGGGAGTTAAGCCATTTGATTGGGCGATTTGAGCCGTTGCGAGAAGAACGGTGGCATCGTTAGGAAAGTTCTTGGCTAACGTTGTTAGTTGAGAGGTCAATTTAGGGTGGTCTTTGCGATTGGCCAGGGCTTTGCTGTAGGCAACACCCAATTTCCGGTCGAAGGGCAAGTTAGCGCTTTTTTGTTCTAGATAAGCCAGTGCTTCTTGATGTTTCCCTAGTTTCAATAATAAAGCACTATTAAACAGAATGGCATTTGTGTACTTGGGGTTAATTAACAATGCACCTTCGATGCTTTGTGATGCCTCTGTCATCAAGTTGTTGATGTTTTCGAGAATAGCTTTTACGACCAAAAGTTGTGCATTTTTTGGGTGAGATACGGAGAGCTTCCCTAACCTTTTAATGATTTGGGTTCGTTGCTCATTGTCAGCGCGAGCGGTATCCCGCAATAGTTGCTCGTAGTTAAGCGCGGGACTGAGCTCTAATAGCGCTTTAACTTGATCAAGGGCCTTGTCAAATTGTTTGTATCGCAGCAATTGAAGCGTGGCTGTTACTCTGGCGTGAATGCTTTTAGGGTCAATTTCAATCCATAACATAGACGTGTCTAAAATTGCTTGCTGAGCACCTATTTGTTGGGCTATCTGTGTTGCCCGGGCGGTTACCTGTGCATCTTTTGTTATATGAGCTTGTTTTTGGTAGTGGCCCAGAGCAAGATCTTGGCGCCCTCTCTTATTTGCAAACTCAGCAACTAAGAGGTCATATAGTGTTTCTTTTTCAAATGGACTGGTTACACGCGCTAAAGGGGTTTTGGTTGCTTGGGATGCCGGGCTTGCCAAGCTTTGCGGTGATGGCTGTTGTGATGGGAGTAGTGCACAAGATGCCGTAAAGCTGGTGAGGAAAAGAAAGGCTAATTTTGCAAAATGAGTCATTCGGTTGCCATATAACGTTGCTCGGTGAGCGAAGAGTTGATTTCTATCCGCTTACCTTTTAAAGATAGAGTATTTAATAATAGAACATTAAACTGTGAATAAAACGAATAAAAACAGGAATATACCGGCAGTGCAAGGGTGAGTGAGCGATTTTGCTCTCAATAACGCCGTGTTTGCCTGCTAAACTTGTTGTTTCGACTCCTTGATTTGATGTTAGGTTCCCAAGCTGATAGGTGAAAATTGATTGATGCATGACAAAAGTATTGAATCTGGGGCTCATATCCTTGTGTGAAATGCGTATAATAGAGGGGTTGGTCTTTTTTCGGCGAAATTCGCCTCGGTGATAAATGAGTACAGGTACATCGGTGTTATTAGCATTTGGTATTAATCATAGAACCGCGTCGGTTGATGTGAGAGAGCGGGTGTCGTTTTCTCCAGAACGAGTTCATGATGCATTAAGTATGGCGAGAAAGGATGCCAAGCTTAGTGAAATTGCTATTTTGTCTACGTGTAACCGTACGGAGTTGTACTGCGCTACCCCTGTGGAGGATAGCAACAAGCTGATTGACTGGTTTGGGCGCTATCACCAACTTAATATTGGGCAGATTCGGCAAAGTGCCTATGAGTTCTGGAATAGCGCAGCTGTTCGCCATATGACTCGCGTTGCAAGTGGGCTAGATTCTATGGTGCTGGGTGAGCCTCAAATATTAGGTCAGCTAAAAACCGCGTATTCAGTGGCAAAAGATGCTGATACGTTGGGGCCAGAGTTGGGACGACTATTTCAGCATTCGTTTTCTGTTGCTAAACAAGTAAGAACGGATACCGATATTGGGTCAAACCCTGTATCTGTCGCCTATGCTGCGGTCTCTTTAGCAAAACATATCTTTTCTGATCTTAATCGTACATCTGTCCTGTTGATTGGGGCCGGTGAGACGATTGAGCTTGTTGCTCGGCACCTTAACGAACAAGGGGTTAAGCATATAACCGTTGCAAATCGTACTTTAGAAAGGGCGAATAACCTTGCGGAGTCATTTAACGGTAAAGCGATTACGTTGTCCGAGATTCCTTATGAGTTAGCAAAAGCGGATATTGTGATTTCATCAACAGCGAGTCAGCTGCCGATTTTAGGGAAAGGTGCGGTTGAAAAAGCATTAAAGCAGCGCAAGCATAAACCTATGTTTATGATGGACATCGCTGTGCCTCGGGATATTGAAGAGGCGGTGGGGGAGTTAGCTGACGTTTATCTTTATACGGTTGATGATTTGCAGTCCGTGGTGGATGAAAACCGTAAGCAGCGATTGAATGCCGCAGCAGAAGCAGAAACGATTGTTGATCAGTGCACGGACCGCTTTATGGAGTCTTTACGTGGACTGGATGCGGTAGAAACCATTCGTAATTACCGTTCATCTGTGGATTTGTTGCGAGAACAAGAGTTAGAGAAGGCGTTGGCGGCTATTCGAAATGGAGCGGATCCTGAAGAAGCAATGCAGAGAATGAGTAGAGCGTTAACCAATAAATTGATGCATGAGCCTTGTTTACAGCTAAAAAAAGCGGGCGAGGAAGGCCGAGATGATCGGTTGAAGTGGGCGCAGAAATTGTTAGGTATCCAGCGTCACGAGCATTAGCGTATTTATCATTGTGTCTTTTTATAGAGTAGTTATTTAACGTTGATTATTTAATAATAATTGTTTAAAAGCTGCTTCCTGTTATTAATTCCGTTTAACGTTGTGCCAGTGTTTTTTTGCACACTAATAATTAAGCGTTATCATTATTTGAAATTCCTTGATAGGTGTTGATTTTATGAAAGAATCATTAAAACTTAAGTTAGAAAATATTAGCGAGCGTTATGAAGAGATTGGCGTTCTGTTGGGTGATCCAGAGGTTATTATGGATCAAAATAAGTTTCGTAAATTGTCTCAAGAATATGCAGAGATCGAGCCGGTTGTGCAAACGTTTGGAAATTATTGCCAGGCTCTAGAAAATAGTGATGAAGCAAAAGTTTTGATGGCTGACAGCGATCCAGATATGCAGCAAATGGGTAAAGAAGAATTCAAGGAGAGTGAAGCTCAAATAGGAGCTATTGAATTAGATTTACAGGCCTTGATGCTTCCAAAAGACCCGAATGATGGTCGTAATGTTTATTTGGAAATTCGTGCTGGAACCGGAGGGGATGAAGCTTCAATATTTTCTGGGGATTTGTATCGAATGTATTCTCGTTATGCGGATACACAAAAATGGAAAATTGAAGTTATTAATGAAAATAAAGGTGATCACGGCGGTTATAAGGAGATCATTTGCCGGGTTATTGGCAAAAATGTTTATTCTCAATTGAAATTTGAGTCAGGTGCTCACCGAGTGCAGCGAGTACCAGAAACGGAATCACAAGGTCGAGTTCACACGTCAGCTTGTACTGTGGCAGTAATGCCAGAGCCAGATGAAGTTGCCCAAGTGAACATTCGCTCTGAGGATTTGCGTATTGATACATTTCGATCTTCAGGAGCGGGTGGACAGCACGTTAATACCACGGATTCGGCGGTGCGAATTACCCATCTTCCAACGGGTGTCGTGGTGGAGTGTCAAGATGAGCGCTCTCAACATAAAAACAAAGCCCAAGCACTGTCGTGGTTAGGCGCAAAATTGCAGTCAGCGGCGGAAGATGCTCAACATAAAGAGACGAGTGATCAGCGCCGAAACTTGGTGGGTAGTGGGGATCGCTCAGAACGAATACGTACTTACAACTATCCTCAGGGTCGAGTGACTGATCATCGTATCAATTTAACGTTATATAAGTTGAATGAAGTGATGCAAGGTCAGTTGGGAGAAGTGGTTCAGCCGTTGGTAACGGAGTATCAAGCGGATCAACTTGCGGCGTTAGCAGAATAGTTAGCGAAGTATGGTTTTCGGAATGTAGTTTCGATAGTTTATGGCTATGTCATGAAACGATTGAGTGAGTATTATGATAACGGTTAAGCAAGCACTGCAACAGTCGACGGACGTGTTACTGCCTAGTAGTGATACTGCTCATATGGATGCGAATATATTGGTGGGCCATTGTTTACAGAAAACGCGGACCTGGTTGATGACATGGCCTGAGACCGTACTCACGGATGGGCAAGTCGGTGAGCTTGATGGTTATGTTGCTCGTCGAGTGAATGGTGAGCCGGTTGCATACATCGTTGGAGAGCAAGAGTTTTGGTCTTTGCCATTGAAAGTGAATAGTTGTACGTTGATACCACGACCAGAAACGGAGCTGTTGGTTGAATTGACGTTAGAAAAAATTACCAAAAAAAATGCAACGGTATTGGATCTTGGAACGGGGTCGGGAGCGATTCCTCTAGCGTTGAAGTCAGAGCGACCTGGCTGGCAGATTACAGGCTTAGACTTCTCGCAAGATGCATTGGATGTGGCAAAAGGCAATGCAGACACGTTAGAGTTGGCAGTGCATTTTTTTCAATCCAATTGGTTTGAAAATGTAACGGATGAGCTATTTGATATTGTAATAAGTAACCCTCCCTACATTGATGGTGCCGATAAGCATTTATCTGAAGGTGATGTGCGTTTTGAACCCGATACAGCGCTTGTTGCAGATGAGCAAGGTTACGGGGATATTCGGCGGATTAGCGGCGAGGCGTCTCGCTTTTTAGTGGACGGTGGGTTGTTAATGTTTGAACATGGGTTTGAGCAGGGTTCTGGCGTTAGACATATTTTGAAAGACAATCAGTTTGATAAAATAGAGACCATTAAAGACCTCGCAGGTTTAGATCGAGTCACCTTGGGGTACTGGAGAGGTAGGGTATGAATGATTTGCTGAGCACCGAGGCGGAGCAGAAAGCGCGCAAAGAGTTAACGGACGAACAATTGTTGCGTTACAGTCGTCAGATTATGCTACCTAATGTGGACATTGAAGGCCAAGAAAAAATACTGAATTCGACAGTGTTAATTGTTGGGCTTGGGGGCTTGGGTTCGCCAGTTGCAATGTATTTGGCTAGTGCAGGGGTGGGACAGTTAATCTTGGTTGATCATGATGAAGTTGAACTCTCCAACTTGCAGCGGCAAATTATTCATAGTATCGATACTGTTGGCGAATCAAAGGTGCTGTCTGCTAAAACACGAATAGCCCAACTCAACCCAGAGTGCGATGTGGTTACTCATGAAACTAAACTGACAGATGCGAATGTTGAGTCGTTGGTGCAGCAGGTAGATGTAGTGGTGGATTGCTCTGATAATTTCACATCCCGTTTTGCATTAAATCGTGCCTGTGTGCAATACGGTGTTCCGCTAGTATCCGGTGCTGCTATTCGTATGGAAGGACAGCTGTCGGTTTTTGATGCCAGAAATGCCGACAGTCCCTGTTATAGATGTTTGTATGATGATAGTGAAAGTGACGACCTGAGTTGTGCAACAAATGGCGTACTTGCGCCAGTTGTTGGTATTGTTGGTAGCATACAAGCATTGGAAACTCTCAAATTGATCGCTGAATGTGGTGAGCCGGTGGTGGGAAAATTGATGGTCTTTGATATGGCATCAATGGATTGGCGCACCATGAAATTGAAGAAAGATACTGCCTGTCCTGTTTGTGGGTAATGTGATTTGTTGTGCTTCTTTGGGGTGAAGAATGTCAATTTCAATTGATGATATAGCTGATGCGTTGAGTGAAAAGGGTTATATTGTTATTCCTCGTGCGTTAGATGCTAACGTGTTAAATGGTTTGCAGCACCGAGTGACGGATCTGTCACCTGAGCAATGGTTAAGTGCTGGAATAGGGCGTAATACTGACTTTCAGCAAAACAAAAAAATTCGTTCTGATAATATTTTCTGGATTTCAAAAAATGATCCGCAAGAGTCCGCTTTTTTGCAAAACATGGAGCTTTTGCGCCAAGGGTTGAATCAGCGCTTATACATGGGATTGTTTGATTTTGAAGGTCATTTTGCAACTTACCCTAAAGGTGCGTTTTACCAACGGCATGTTGATGCGTTACATGGGCGTAGTAACAGAGTGCTATCGGTTATTCTTTATCTGAATGATGGCTGGTCTGCTGATGATGGCGGCGAGCTCCTTATGTATCCGGAGCATCAAGAATGCCAGGAAAAAGAGCCGATACAAAGAGTTGTACCAGAGTTGGGAACGATGGTGGTGTTTTTAAGTGAGCAGTTCCCGCATGAAGTGCTGGAATCTCATCGGCAGCGTTATAGTTTGACGGGGTGGTTTCGGGTTAACAGTAGCCTGTCAGGCCGTGTTGATCCTGCGAGTTGAGAAGAAGAGTAATTGTAGCTAATTAACGACCCCTAAAGTCAAAGGGCTGAAAGTCTTGTTAGTAATATCCAATGATATGTTTTCTGAAATAAAATATATCATTGGATATGGCCTTAGGGCAATGTAGCCAGGCTGGTGGTTGCGGCTATTTGTTATTTAAGCTTCTGCCCTAACAGTTGATTAACTTGTTGAGGGTTTGCTTTGCCTTTAGAGGCTTTCATTATTTGTCCAACAAAAAATCCAATCAGCTTTTTGCGTTTATCTTTTTCTGCCGCTAAAAACTGCTCCACTTGAGTAGGGTTATTTGCAATAACTTCATCTACCAGCGCTTCAATTGCACCGGAATCGGTTTCTTGCTTTAGGTCTTTTGCTTCAATGATTTGATCAGCAGTACCTTCACCGTTTAACATAGCCTCAAATACAGTTTTGGCAATTTTTCCAGAAATTGTATTGTCTGCTATGCGTTTTAACAAGCCACCTAATTGCTCTGCATTAACAGGGCTAGTTTGTATATCCTTTCCCGCTTTATTTAACGCACCAAGCAATTCACTGGTGACCCAGTTGGCCGCTAATTTTGCTTTCGCCCCAGATGTAGTTACCACAGTTTCAAAATAGTCAGCTAAATGTTTGCTAGCAGCAAGCACACGAGCGTCATATTCTTTTAGTTCGTATTCTTTCTGAAAACGCTCGATTTTTTGATCGGGTAGTTCAGGTAGGTTGCCTCGTAGCTCTTCAATAAACTCATCGGTTGTAATAACCGGAAGTAAATCTGGGTCTGGGAAGTAGCGATAATCATTTGCTTCTTCTTTGCTACGCATAGGGCGAGTTTCGTCTTTCGCCGAATCGTAGAGGCGGGTTTCTTGGTTGATTTTGTTGCCGGCTTCTAGTTCGTCAATTTGGCGAATGACTTCACCATGAATCGCTTTTTCAATAAAACGGAAAGAGTTAACGTTTTTGGTTTCTGTACGTGTGCCATATTCTTCCTGGCCTTTTGGGCGCATGGAAATATTAATATCACAGCGCATAGAACCTTCAGCCATGTTGCCGTCGGAAATCTCTAAGTACTGAATTAAAGAATGAACACTTTTGACGTAAGCGATGGCCTCCTCTGCAGAGCGCATGTCAGGTTCTGATACGATTTCTAGAAGTGGAGT
The DNA here is from genome assembly GCA_913063125.1 of uncultured Gammaproteobacteria bacterium. Lineage (GTDB taxonomy): Bacteria > Pseudomonadota > Gammaproteobacteria > Pseudomonadales > Ketobacteraceae > 42-54-T18. The sequence goes on from CAJXZM010000005.1 coordinate 69,653, forward strand.
GCCGGCGCGATTTAAGTCAATGCCTGACATGCCATGATAATCTTCGTGAAGGGATTTTCCTGCATCTTCTTCTAAATGTGCGCGAGTTACGCCAATACGTTTGACGGTGCCGTCTTCTAATGTGATATCAAGATGGCCGACATCAACAATAGGCAAGTCAAGCTGGCTAATTTGATAGCCTTTAGGCAAATCTGGATAGAAATAGTTTTTGCGTGCAAAGACGGATTTCTTATTGATCTTTGCATCAATAGCAACACCAAAGGTGATTGCTTTTTTTATAGCGTCTTTATTGAGTACTGGTAATACGCCAGGCATGCCCAAATCGACTAGGCTGGCTTGTGTATTGGGTTCTGCACCAAATGTAGTGGCGCTGCCTGAAAATATCTTTGACTGCGTGGAGAGCTGAACATGAATCTCAAGCCCGATAACTGTTTCCCATGCCATCGTTGTTGTCCTTATGGTTAGGTTATTTAGTGAAAGCGTCTGGCGTTTGTTTGTGCCAATCGGTGGCTTGTTGGAATTGATGAGCAATATTCAACAAGCGAGGTTCACTAAAGTGACTACCAATCATTTGTAGTCCGACGGGTAACCCGGCAGTAAATCCTGCAGGAACGGACATTGCGGGTAAGCCAGCAAGGTTTACGGCAATGGTGTAAATATCTGATAAGTACATGGATACAGGGTCATCAGCTTTATCCCCTAAGGCAAATCCTGCTGATGGCGCTGTAGGTCCCATGATGACGTCAACGTCAGCAAAGGCGTTGTCAAAATCATTTTTAATTAAGCGGCGAATTTTTTGCGCTTTAATATAATAAGCATCATAGAATCCGGCTGACAAAACGTACGCCCCGATAAGAATTCGGCGTTGAACTTCTTCACCAAACCCTTCGCCACGAGAGCGTTTGTAGAGGTCTTCTAAATTGGCCGGGTCATCACATCGATATCCGTATCGAACCCCGTCAAAGCGGGAAAGATTAGATGACGCTTCTGCAGGGGCGATAACATAATACGCTGGTACTGCTAGATCCGTAGTGCTGAGGCTAATTTCTTTAACCGTTGCGCCTAATTTTTCAATGTCCTTAACAGCGGTTTCAATTACTTGCTGAACGCCACTATCCAAGCCTTCTTTGAAGAACTCTTTAGGAAGGCCCACTTTCAACCCTTCAAGGCTATTGTTGAGTTCGCTGGTATAATCTGGAGCGTCTTGATTGATGGAGGTTGAATCTTTGCTATCAAAGCCGCTCATTGCATTCATCATCAATGCAGCGTCTTCAGCGGTTTGTGTCATCGGACCAGCTTGATCAAGGCTTGATGCAAAGGCAATCATGCCCCATCGTGAAATGCTGCCATAGGTAGGTTTTAAACCGGTAATACCGCATAAGCTGGCAGGTTGTCGAATCGAACCGCCGGTATCTGTACCTGTTGCAGCCGGAGCTAGGCGAGCTGCAACACAGGCTGCTGAACCTCCAGATGATCCGCCAGGAACATTATTTGTGTTCCATGGGTTTTTAACGGCGCCATAAAAACTGGTTTCATTGGAAGAGCCCATAGCGAACTCATCCATATTGGTTTTACCTAGCGTGATTGCGCCAGCGGCATTGAGTTTTTCAACCACGGTTGCATCATAAGGCGAGATAAAGTTGTCTAGCATCTTGGAGCCAGCAGTCGTTTTGACACCTTTTATACAAAAAATATCTTTATGCGCAATAGGGATGCCGGTTAAGGGGCCTGCCGAGCCAGCAGCTCTCGATTCATCTGCTAGCCTAGCCTGCATAAGCGCTAGCTCATCTGTTGTGCTGATGAAACTGTTGAGTTGTGGGTCAAGTGATTTGATGCGGCCCAAAAAGTGTTGCGTTAATTCAACACTTGAAAGTGCTCCGCTAGCAAGCTGTTGGGAAAGCTCGACTAATGTTTTGTTGTGCATGGAAAAATCCTTGATGGAACAGGTGGGGGGGGGAGCCCCTTGGCGATAAATTGCGAATGTTAACGGGTAACGCGAAAGCGTGATGTGTGGCTAGTCGATGACCTTCGGTACTAAATAGAGGCCATCTTCCGTTGCGGGGGCTATCTTTTGGTAAACATCGCGTTGATTGCTTTCTGTTACTGCATCTTCTCTCAGTCGTTGTGTTGCATCTAGAGGGTGAGCCATGGGCTCAATATCATCCGTATTAGTAGATTGCATCTGCTCAACTAAATCGAGAATGCTGGATAAGCTAGAGGCATATTCGGGGATTTTGTCTTCGTTAATAGCTATGCGCGCCAAATGAGCGATTTTCTCTACTTCGCTTTTGTCCAATGCCATGGGGGGCTCCGAGGTTCAAATTCTATCAAAGGGCGTATGGTAACAGAAAATTGTACTAAGTTGGGGCTCGGCCATAGTGCCTTTTTGATGAGGGGATTTTCTGATGAATTGACATGATTAGAAGGAAAATTAAAACGTTGTCTTTAAAGTGCTATAAAGTACCATTCCTACCTTGCTCAAAGGCTTACACACTGCTAGAGTTGCCGCAAAATAACATAATTCTCAGGGGTTTATAGCCCTGCCTGCTAGCTGACCAAGCTGGCCTGTTCAAGATAGATAATAGGTAAACAAAAAGTATATGTTTAAACGTCTTCGTGGCATGTTTTCAACGGATCTATCCATTGACCTTGGAACTGCCAATACTCTGATTTATGTAAAAGATCGCGGCATTGTATTAGATGAGCCTTCTGTGGTGGCAATTCGTCAACAGAATGGACAGAAAAGTGTTGTTGCTGTAGGTGTAGAGGCAAAGAGAATGCTAGGTCGAACTCCTGGTAATATCACGGCAATTCGCCCATTAAAAGACGGTGTTATTGCCGATTTTCATGTTACTGAAAAAATGCTGCAGCACTTTATCGCTAAAGTGCATGAAAACAGTTTTATTTCTCCAAGCCCTCGAGTATTAGTTTGCGTGCCTTGCCAGTCGACTCAAGTTGAACGAAAAGCGATAAAAGAGTCTGCAATGGGCGCTGGAGCCAGGGAGGTGTACCTAATTGAAGAGCCGATGGCCGCAGCAATTGGTGCAGGTCTTCCTGTAGAGGAAGCTAGCGGTTCTATGGTCGTGGATATTGGTGGTGGTACTACTGAAATTGCACTGATTTCACTAAATGGTATTGTTTATTCTGATTCTGTTCGTATTGGAGGAGATACCTTTGATGAGTCCATTGTGACTTATGTACGTCGCAATTATGGCAGTTTGATTGGTGAAGCTACAGCGGAGCGAATTAAAGAAGAAATCGCCTGTGCTTATCCTGGTAATGAGTTGTTAGAGATTGATGTGCGAGGCCGTAACTTGGCGGAAGGGGTTCCACGTAGCTTTACGTTGAATAGCAATGAGATACTAGAGTCACTGCAAGAGCCGTTGTCTCAGATAGTAAGTGCGGTTAAAAGTGCGCTTGAACAATCTCCTCCTGAATTAGCCTCAGATATAGCCGAGAAAGGGTTAGTATTGACGGGCGGCGGTGCATTGTTACGAGACCTTGATCGTTTATTAGCCGAAGAGACTGGTTTGCCGGTGATTGTTGCTGAAGACCCGCTAACGTGCGTGGCTCGTGGTGGCGGTCGTGCTATGGAAATGATGGATAAACGTGGTTTTGATATGTTTGCCCATGAATAGTTGTTGATGGTAACGTATTAATAAAAGCCGGTTACTGGTAACAGTGGCCGGTTTTTGCATTTTTAGACAACGGACTATTTATATGCAACTGGCAATGGGAGGCTGCTCATATTAAACCGATATTCTCACAGAATCAGGCTAATCGTTATCGTTTGATTACCTTTGTTATTTTGTCTATGGTGCTCATTTTTGTAGATCATAGAACGGCGCTGTTAAAGCCTGTGCGTTACAGTCTGTCTGTTTTGATGACACCTATCCAATATGTCTCTAATACACCGATGAGGGTGGCTGAGTGGTCTTCTGACGGAGTGAAGTCTAAAGGTCAGTTGCAGCGGGAGAATGTAGCGCTTTCTAATCAGGTTCGTTTGTTGGAGCGGCGAGTACAAAAACTTGCATCAACGGTGGCGGAGAATAAGCGACTTAAGGAATTAATGAACTCTTCGGAAATTGTTGATGACCGCGTTATTGTTGCTGAAATTGTTGGTGTAGACCCTGACCCTTATCGCCATGAGATCATTGTAAATAAGGGCCGTAATGACGGGTTGTATGAAGGTCAGGCCGTATTGGATGCAGATGGATTGATGGGACAGATTATTGAGGTGGGACCGGTGACAAGTCGAGCTTTATTGATTAGTGATTCCACCCACGGCCTGCCTGTTCACGCGAATCGAAATGGGGTCCGGGCAATTGCGGTGGGATCGGGTATTCTGGATAAATTGCGATTGATCCATGTTCCCGATACTGCAGATTTGGAAGTAGGGGATTTATTGGTAAGTTCTGGCTTAGGAGGGCGCTTTCCAAAAGGTTATCCTGTTGGGATAGTATCTAAAGTGAGCCATGATCCGGGGCAGCCATTTGCTATTGTTGAAGCGCGACCTACCGCTCACTTGGATCGTAGTCGATATGTTTTGTTAGTGTTCTCGATAAAAGGGTCGGTAGAAGAGCCAGTAGAAGACTTGACTGAAGAGCTACCATCAGGAAAAATTAGCGCTATTGATGGGGGTGAGGGATGACTCGTTCAGAAGGTGGTTTTGCTATTCTATTCACCTTTATCATTGCTTATGTATTTACCGTGATGACTCTGCCAAGTTCTCTAGCGTATTTGCGACCAGAGTGGGTGGCTCTCATTGTAATTTACTGGGTGATTGCAATTCCCCACCGTGTGGGTGTGATTGTTGCTTGGATAGTGGGTATTTTTCAGGACGTTTTAGTGGGGGCTGTATTAGGTCAGCATGCATTGGCGTTGTCTGTTGTTGCATATATAGCTTTTATGCTGCATATGCGTATTCGAGTGTTCCCTGTATGGCAGCAAAGTTTGTCTGTACTGCTTCTTGTTGGGGTTTATTTGATGCTTGTGCTTACGGTACAGCGGACAGTCGCTACCACTCATTGGACCTTGTGGTACTGGTTACCCGCGCTGTCTTCAGCCGCAGTTTGGCCCTGGATTGTGTTACCTCTTCGTTGGCTTCGGAAGCAGTATGCAATCAACTAGCGTGTATTTGGCCTCAACCTCCCCGCGAAGGCGTGAATTGTTGAAGCAAATTGGTGTCCAATTAACGATGTTGCCTGTTGATGTGGATGAAACGCCCTTGCCCAACGAGTCAGCTCAGACATATGTTCAGCGGTTGTCACAAGCTAAAGCAGGTGCCGGTTGGGACAAAGTAGAGGCCGGTCAATTATCGTTGATGCCTGTACTTGGTTCGGATACCTCTGTTGTGTTAGATGGAGTGATATTGGGTAAGCCGGAAAGTAAGGTTCAATGTGTTGAAACCTTGATGTCACTTTCTGGTAGAACCCATCAGGTGATGACTGCTGTTACGTTACAATTGGCCGAGAAGGTAGCTACACAGTTATCTGTGACTGAGGTGACGTTCCGTGTTCTGTGTGAGAAGGAAGCCTTGCGGTACTGGGATACAGGAGAACCTTTGGATAAAGCGGGTGGATACGGTATTCAAGGTTACGGAGCGGTGTTTGTACAATGTATAACGGGCAGCTACAGTGGGGTGGTAGGTCTACCTATTGAAAAGACTGTGGTGTTGCTCAACCAATTTAATGTGCCTTTCTGGCAAAATAGCTGATCGAGCGGTTATCTGCTCTGTCCGCCGCATCACTTAAGTCGAATTGGTGTCGAATTGATTAGATCGATAGTGAGTTCTGTGTGAGAGGATATTCATGAGTGAAGAGATTTTAATTAATGTAACACCGATGGAAACTCGGGTTGCGGTTATTGAAAATGGTGTCGTGCAGGAGATTTTTCTTGAGCGTGAAGCTAAGCGTGGACAAGTAGGAAGCATTTTTCGTGGAAAGGTTGTGCGAGTTCTTCCTGGTATGCAGGCAGCTTTTGTTGATGTAGGACTGGAGCGAGCAGCATTTTTGCATGCCAAGGATATTTGGGTAAAAGAGAAAACTCTCGGTCCAGATGGAGTTGAGGTTGTACCTAATATCCGGGATCTCGTTCAGGAGGGGAAATATATCGTGGTGCAGGTCACCAAAGATATGATTAGTAGTAAAGGTGCTCGCTTAACGACACACCTATCTATACCCTCCCGTTTTTTAGTGTTTATGCCCTATAGCGATCACCTGGGTATTTCACAGCGGATTGAGGATGAGGTAGAACGAGAGCGTTTGCGAACGTTAATGGATGAGCTTGTTGTCGAAGAAATAGTTAAAGATGGCGGTGATAGCGCGATAACCACAGGGCTAGGGTTTATTTTACGTACTGCCGCGGATGGTGCTGATAAGGAGTCTTTACGTAGTGATGTGCGTTTTTTGTGGCGCATGTGGTGTGCAATAAAAGAGAAGGCAAAAGGTGATCGTAAAATTACCAAAATCCATGAGGATCTTCCTTTGTACATGCGTACCCTGCGTGATGAGGTGAGAGAAGGTGTAGAGAAGGTTCGCATTGATTCGCGTGAAAGTTTTGCGAAGATATTGGCCTTTGCTAAAGAATTCACACCTGCTAGTGCTTCCCTAATAGATCATTACCCGGGTGAGCGCCCGATATTTGATCTTTATGGTGTTGAACAAGAAATTCAAAAAGCGCTATCGCGAGATGTGCAGCTAAAGTCTGGCGGTTATCTTGTTATGGACCAAACGGAAGCCATGACTACGGTGGACGTGAATACAGGTGGTTTTGTTGGTCACCGGAATTTAGAAGAAACGATTTTTAAGACGAATTTAGAGGCAGCGCAGGCGATAGCGAGGCAGTTACGGCTACGTAACCTTGGTGGAATCATTATTATTGATTTTATCGACATGGAAGAAGAAGAGCATCGACGGCAAGTGCTCAGAATATTTGAAAAAATGTTAGAGCGTGATCGTGCAAAAACCAAAATAACGCAGGTTTCCGAACTTGGGTTGGTGGAGATGACGCGCAAACGTACGCGAGAAAGTTTGGAGCGTATACTTTGTGAGGATTGCCCTACGTGTAATGGACGAGGTTTTATTAAAACAGCTGAGACGGCATGTTTTGAAATATTTCGAGAGATACTTCGACAATATCGGGCTTATGATGCGGAATCTTATTTGGTAATTGCTTCACAAGATGTAGTTGATCGTTTGTTGGATGAAGAGTCTGCAAACGTAGCTGATGTTGAAGAATTTATTGGTAAGACTATTCGTTTTCAGGTTGAAATGCTTTATAGCCAAGAGCAGTTTGATGTTGTGTTGGTATAGATTGTTGATGGGGTGTGATGGCTAGTGAGAAACTTGTTGTTAATATGCTCACGCGTATTTTTATGGTTATCAGTCAGCATGCTGATGGTATTTGCCATAGCTGTCTCTGTGGGGAAAGAGCTATTACAAGATATTAATAGTTTTCGTGAAGATATTGAACAAATTGCTAGCGAAAAAACAGGGTTTCGCGTTCGCGTTGGAGGATTGCACGGAGTCTGGGAGGGGATGCGGCCGGAGTTGATGATTACCCAGCTTGATGTCCATAGCGTCGACGGAATAATCAGCAGTAGAAACAACAATGCGGCCCCATTGTCTGAACCTGTTTCTGAGCAACAGCCTGCGCTTTTTTCAGCACAAAAAATCAAGCTCCAGTGGATTGTTCTTTCGTCAATTCGTAATCTTGAATTTCGTATTAATGTGTGGATTGACGGTGCAACGTTAGAGTTAGTATACCGTGATGGTTTTTTGTTGCCTGCAGGAATGACCATTCCTAGTTTAGGGTTAGGTACAGATAAAGACATCGATAATGATGCGAGCTTTCGATTAGTTGACTATATCAATAGGCAACCGCACCTTGAATTAACCAATAGTCGCATTAATGTTGAAGGGTTGTGGCCAGAAAAGACGGGTTTTAATGACGTCAATATTTTAATGGTGAACCGCCTAGGTTATCGCGAAATTGATTCTCGATTCAGTTTGTCTGGCCCTAGCGAATCTACTGTTCAAATGTATGGCCGTGTTAAGGGGTCAATGGTTAATCTAAAAACACTACAGGGTGATTATTACTTAAATGTTGAAAATACCCCTATTGTGCCCTGGTTACCTGAGGGGGCGAGGCATTTTGAACATCTTGAGCTTGAATCTGCATTTGGCAGTGTTGAGCTTTGGGGGCAGGTGAAACATGGCGTAATACGCCGTGTTACCGCTAATGTAGCGCTTGATAATGTGGTAGTAAACAATACTAAAGAGCTCAGGCAGGCAACCTTGGGTAAGGCTGAAGGTGTACTTCAGTATCGCTATTTAGCAGAAGGCGAGGCGCAGATAGTGCTAAATGACTTTCATATGGAACACGAACTATTTGTTTGGGATCCTGCGTTATTGTCATTAAATATTCAGCGTAGCGGCGGCAGTAGCAGTAAACCTAAACAATGGGCGTTTGATTTGTTGTTAGATGAAATTAATGTGGAACCATGGGTGCAGTACTATATCGATTTTACGGATGCTGAGAGTCCGGGGCGAAATGTGTTGACGCATATATCACCGCAAGGTTTGCTACAGGACGTACATTTACGTGCAACATTGCGAGAAGGGCTGCTTGATAATCTGTATGCATCAGCAGAGCTTTCAGGTTTTACCATGTTGCCCTATAAATTTATTCCAGGTGTTCAAAATTTACATGCAGATTTAGTGTTAAATGAATCGCTGGGCTTTGTGTCGTTGCACTCGGATAATTTATTATTGGATTACCCTGCGTTAATGCGAGAGACGTTACAGTTTGATTGGTTTGATGCTCAGGTTCAAGTGCAGCTATTGGACGACAGTATTGTGATGGAAACTGGGCTTATTGCGTTAAATAACCAAGAGGCACGTACCGCAACGCAGGTATCAATGACATTTCCTCGTGATACCTCTTTATCTCCTCGCATTCGAGCGCTGAGTACGTTGCGAGGTATTGATGTGAGTTTAACCCCTAAATATTTACCTGCAGGTATTTTACAAGAAGAGCTGATTACTTTTATTGAGAATAGCGTGATCGGTGGTGACTTGTTGCGTGGTGATATACTTTTTAACGGTCCCCTAAATTGGCATATACAAGAAGAAAACCTGAATATGCAATTGGGGTATATGGTAGATGATACAGCGTTTCGTTTCCTACCTGATTGGGAGCCGGTTACCAATGTTCAAGTAGGTGTTATTGTTGACCGAACTTTTGTCGATGCTTATATCATTGAGGGTGCATATTATGGCGTTTCCATTGATCAGTTTATAGCAACAACTCGACGAGAAAGTAATGATGATCCTTTCTTGTTAGTTGCCAATGGGTTGTTGAATGGAACCGTCCCTCAGGGGCTGAATCTTCTTCAGCAGTCTCCATTGCACTCGAAGATGGGAGGGTGGGTTGATGATCTAGCGTTAGATGGAGAGGTGGCCTTAGATTTTAATTTGTCATTGTTACTTGCAAAAGAGAATGTTGATCTAACGTTGGACTTGGGCGTTGGTATTAAGCGAGGTATGTTTTCTATACCGAAACAAAAGCTCACCATTGATGAGATCAATGGTGACTTCACCTTCGATCTCATCAATGGCATGCGTTCGGAACAGATGTTTGCTCGTGTTTTTGGTCGCGGTGTTAGTGCGAGCATATCTCCCGTTTTTAAGATTGAAACTGTTGAAGAACAGCCTGATGCTTCGGCTAGAGAACTGTTATCAACACAAATTAATGTGACCGGCGAGGCTAGTTTGCCGCTGGTTGCTGATTGGCTGGCATTTCCTGCATTAAATCATTTGTCTGGAGATGTGTCGTATAATGCCATATTGAACTTACCAAAAAACAAAGCAATTTCTCCGGACATTAGCGTGCGGTCGTCGTTAAAAGGCGTAGCTGTTGAATTGCCTAAACCTTTCTATAAAGAGCGTGATGCAGAGCGTGATCTTTATATTTATACAACACTGGAGGCTGGTCAACGCGAAGAAGGCGCCAGGGGCTCAAGGCTGTTTTCATTGCGCTATGGTGAGGTGGTTGATCTTGTATCAGAAATTGAATCTTCTCGTTTGAAAAAAGCAGCCATTATTTTTGGCGGTGTGGGGCGAGGTAAGGCAACTCTTCCGAAAGTTGACGGTTATCGTGTTGGTGGGTTTTTGTCTGAATTGAACGTGAAGGCGTGGGCTGATATGTTCAATGTATCGAGCTCAGATAAGGTCGAGGGGGCGTATGCAGTGAATGGCCGCACTTTAACCGAATCGATAAGAGCACCTATGTTGATTGAGGAGACATTACTTGATGGGAACCTCAAGATTGATAGCGTGTCGGTGTTTGGGCAGCATTTTCCGGAAACATACTTGCACTTCAAACCTTCTGATGTCACTTGGGATGTCGATGTTAACGGTCAGGGTGTTGATGCGAAGTTTTCACTGCCTAAATATTTGTTGAAAACCAATCAGAAACTGAATCAACAGGAGCTTCCTATTGTTGCATCGTTTTCGCAGTTACAGTTATCTAAGCCTGGTGAGGCTCGGCGAAAGAAATCGAAAGAATTAGTGAGTAGCTTAGGGTTGGATCCTTCAATGCTGCCCCCCTTAGAGCTAAAGATCGATAATTTGTTGCTGAATAACGAGCCGTTTGGGCGTTGGGATATGCAGCTAAAACCTGTGTCGGAAGGAGTGCTTATAGAGCCGTTAGTAGTGCGTTTAAAAGCAACGGACTTTTCGGGGAAGGGACACTGGTTAAACAAACGTAGTGGCTCTAGCGAAACCTCTGTGCAGGGTGTGGTTAAAGCAAAGAATGTGGCGGACGTACTTAAGGGGTGGGGTAGACAGCCATCTTTAGACAGTAAAGAAGCAAAAGCGACACTACAAGCCAGTTGGCCTGGTGCACCATTTGAATTTGATGTATTAGAAGCAGACGCAGCAGTGTCTATGAAAATTAAGGACGGACATTTCCTTAATGTGAATTCTGGCGCGGTAGATAAAGTGTGGGGCGCGCTGAACTTTCAAACACTGCTAAAACGGTTAAGGCTAAACTTTAATGATCTAAGTAGTGACGATTTAACATTTGAAGATATTGATGCTGACTTGCGCTTGCACAATAAAGTGCTGACGGTTGATAAAATGGATATAGATAGCCCTGCTGTTGATATTGAATTAAAGGGGGATGTGCTGCTGGCGGAAGAAAAGCTTGCGTTGAAGTTGGATGTTGCTATACCCGTGACGAGAAACTTAGTGTTACCTGCTGCTGCAGTGGGCGGGTTACCTGCAGCGGCCACAGCTTACGTTATTGAGAAAGTGTTAGGAAAACAGTTGGACAAATTAACAACCGTTAAGTACATCGTTGGAGGTACTTTCGATAATCCTGAAATAAAGGTGAAAGATTCGTTTAGTGTTATTCCCAAGCCGTTAAGAGAATCGATGTTAAGTACAGACAGTAGTGATACTAGAGAAGAGGCGATTGAGGAGCCTCAAGTGCCTCCAGCGAACACCCCCTCAGAAGAGCTAATGGAAGGCAATGCTAAGGAGGGTATTGAGACGGGGGAGGTCGATGTTGTACCCAGAGCAGAGACAGAGAGGTAAGGATGGAGAATAATAAAATAGCAGCCATTCAAATGGTCAGTACTGATGATGTTCCCAAAAATTTAGAAATGGCAGAAAAGCTGATAGTAAGTGCTGCCCAAAAAGGAGCTGGCCTTGTTTTGTTACCTGAGAATTTCGCGGTCTTTTCTGCAAAAAAAATGCGTATTTGGGCAGAAAAAGAAAGTAGCGAACAGTACTTTTCCAGTTTTTTAAGCCGGATGGCGAAGACCTATAAGCTATGGGTTGTGGGAGGGACTATCCCTTTATTGCCTCCCGTAGAGGAAAGTGATAATGATATCCTTGCGAGCAAGGTTCGTACCTCGACATTGGTTTATGATGAGCTTGGGCGGTTGGCTGGTCGTTACGATAAAATTCATTTGTTTGATGCTCAGGTGCAAGATAGTCAAGGACGTTATTGTGAGTCAGAGACTATCGACGCAGGAACAGAGGCGGTGGTAGTTGAAACACCGTTTGGTAAGTTGGGTCTGAGTGTTTGTTATGATTTACGTTTTCCTGAACTATATTCTCAATTGTTATCGATGGGAGCTGAGATTTTATTAGTACCGTCTGCGTTTACCTGGGAAACCGGTCGAGCACATTGGGAAATACTGTTACGTGCTAGAGCAATAGAAAATCAGTGTTACGTTATCGGAGCAAACCAAGGAGGGGTTCACACTGTTAATCGACGAACATGGGGGCACTCGATTATTGTTGACCCTTGGGGTGATATATTGGGTATGTTAGATCAAGGCCCATCAGTATTGGTGCGAGAGATTGATATTCATTACCTGCGCCAATTGCGAGCTAATATGCCAATCCAACAACACAAAGCATTTATCGTTACTAATTATGACGATAAGGCTGAAGAAGGTGATGTTAATGAGTAGTATTTTTGAGGAAGCTTCATCCTATTTGTTGTCACCTTCTGGCATTGCGGTGCCAGAACTTGAGATCCAGTTAAATAACGCATTGGTACCTGGCGTTGATTATGTCGATTTATATTTTCAGCGTGTATACAGTGAAGGCTGGGTGCTTGAGGACGGGCAGGTTAAAGACGGCAGTTATAGTATATCTGGTGGCGTGGGGGTTCGGGTCATTAGTGAGGATAAAACCGGTTTTTCCTATTCCGATGATATAAGCCTTGGTGCTATTAAAAAGGCATCTGCTGCTGCGGGAACTATCGCGACTCATTTGAATGGCAGCTCAACAGTTGGTGTGAAACCTCTTGTATCTACTCAGGTATCGCCTTTATATGGCCAGCTGAATCCGTTGGATTCAATGAGCCGGCAAGAAAAGATTGCGTTGTTAACACGTGTTGATCAAGCGGTAAAACGAGCTGATTCACGGGTTATTGAATCAACAGTAAGTTTGGTCGGTAACTGGCAATCGGTATTGGTGGCGGCAAGTGATGGCACCTTAGCTGCGGATATTCGACCGATGGTGCGCCTTAATGTTTCGGTTATTCTTCAGCAAGGAGAGCGTCGAGAGAGGGGGAGTTGTGGTGGTGGGGCTCGCGCTACTTATGGGTATTTTTCCGAAGAAGTTGCAGTAGGCTATGCGCATGAGGCCGTGCGTATGGCGCAGGTGAATTTGGATGCAGTGGATGCACCGGCGGGTGTTATGACGGTTGTGTTGGGGCCCGGTTGGCCTGGTGTATTGTTACATGAAGCTGTCGGACATGGGTTAGAAGGTGATTTTAATCGAAAGGGAAGCTCTGCATTTAGCGGAAAGGTCGGTCAGCAAGTGGCATCCCCCCTATGTACAGTGGTCGATGATGGTACGTTAAAAGATCGTCGAGGCTCTTTGTCGATCGATGACGAAGGTGTTGCAACGCAAAATACCATGCTGATTGAGAAGGGGGTCTTGGTTGGGTATATGCAGGATAAGCTTAACGGTCGGTTGATGGGCGCCGCGTCGACGGGCAATGGCCGCAGAGAGTCTTATGCGAGTTTGCCGATGCCCCGTATGACAAACACGTATATGTTACCCGGACAAGATGAGCCAAGTGATATTATTGCTTCGGTTAAAAAAGGGTTGTATGCAGTGAATTTTGCCGGAGGGCAGGTGGATATTACATCGGGTAAATTCGTGTTTTCTGCTAGCGAAGCGTATTTGATTGAGGATGGAAAGGTTACTCGATCGGTGAAGGGGGCTACGTTAATAGGCAACGGGCCGGAAGCTATGAAGCATATTTCCGCAGTGGGGCATGACTTAGGGTTGGATCGTGGTGTAGGTGTATGTGGGAAAAATGGGCAGTCCATACCGGTTGGTGTTGGACAGCCCACATTAAAAATTGATGAATTGACAGTGGGAGGTACAGCTTAGCAGTACTGAAATCACAGCTGTGAGTTGGCGATAGATGCGTGGATGCAGTATATCAATCCTGCTCTTTATCGACGCTATCGTTATCTTTTTTCTTCGCTTCGGCTATTTCTAGGGCTTGTTCTCTGAGTACTCGAAATAATGCACGACCTTGTTTGTTGGAGGTGTCGGTTTCGTGAGTTAGATTGTGCTCTTTTTCTTTTTTTGCATTTTTTACGAGTTGGCGTAGTTTCTGTTTGTCGATATCGGGGTATTCGTTAATAACACTTCCGATAACGCTTTTATCGCCAGTGATCAATTGGTCTCGTAAATCTTCCAAGTGATGGAAGGTTTTGTTCAGCATTTGATGAGGTGATTCAATGATTTCAAATTGCTCGATGATGGGCCCTGGGTCAACATCGCGCATTAATTTGCCAATAAATTGCTTGTGGCGTTTTAGCGCGCTGTGACTTTTGATTCTTCCTGCTTCTTTAATGGCATTGCGAAGAATGTCATCAATAGGCATCTGAGCGAGCTGTTTGGTGCTTAATCCAAGCAGTTTCAGGCCAAGATCCTGAAGGTCATGCATGACTTGTTTTTGGAAGGTTTTGCTGGGGATTTCATCCCCTTCATCTAAAGGTGTATCGTTTGTCATAGGAACTATTCTATATTCTCGTGAGGTAACTGCGTTATGATAGCACAAAGTTTAATAGTTCAGTGTAGCGTATTTGCAGGGTTGCTTATTGGGATTAACTGCAGAGGCTGGTATTTGTGAGGCGTAGTAGTGACGGGTGGTTGCGAGGAGTTTTGTTAGGTGAATGTTGATAGAGAGCTTGAACAATTAAATCAGTGTATTGATAGTGCGCTTAAGGAGGCTGATAGGCTTGGTGCGACACAGGCGGAAGTTGCTGGATCCTGTGGAGAGGGGTTATCGGTAAGTGTGCGTAACGCTGATGTGGATACCGTTGAATTCATCAAGAACCATGGTTTTGCAATAACGGTTTATAAAAAAAGTTCGAAGCAAGGGGAGGCAGGGTTAGCCAAAGGTAGTGCAAGCACATCAGATTTATCAAAGGTGGCGATACATCGAGCGGTAGCTGCAGCGCTTGATATTGCTCATTATACTGCTGAAGATAAGCATGCCGGGTTGGCATCTCCTGAATTGATGTGTTCAAATTTATTAGATTTGGATCTATATCACCCTTGGAGAGTTGAGAGTGATGAGGCAATTTCAATAGCGTTGTCCTGCGAAGAGGCGGGCTTGGCGTACCATGAGAGCATTGAAAAATCTGACGGCGTTAGTGTTAATTCGTCTGTGGGGGTTCGTTATTATGGGAATAGCCATGGTTTTCGCGCGGAAGGTAAGGGCTCTCGACACAGCGTTGGTTGCGGCATGATTGCAACAAGCCCTAGCGGTATGGAGCGATCTCACTGGTTTTCAAGTTCACGTTTGTATACTGAGCTAGAGAATTCTGTTGATGTTGGACGAAAGGCAGCAGAGCGTGCGTTTAATCGACTTGGTGGGAAAAAAGTTAAAACCTGTGAAGTGCCCGTTCTTTATAGTGCAGAAGTTGCCGGGAGTTTAATTGGGCATCTTATTGGCGCAATATCGGGAGGTAATTTATACCGTAAATCTACTTTTCTGTTGGATGCTTTGCATACCCAGGTTATGTCTCCTGTTGTTTCTGTTTTCGAGCGCCCTCGCTTATTACAAGGTAGCGCTAGTGCAGGGTTCGATGGTGATGGTCTTGCGACGTACGATAAGAATATTGTTACCGATGGCGTATTGCAAAGTTACATTTTGGGAACATACTCGGGCCGGCGTATGGGGATGGCGAGTACCGCTAATGCTGGTGGAGTGAGAAATCTACGGGCAAGTCATTCTGGCCAGGATTTTGAAACATTGCTTCAAGAAATGGGTACTGGTTTGCTGGTAACGCACTTGATGGGGCAAGGTGTAAATACGGTTACTGGAGATTATTCTCGTGGTGCTGAAGGTTTTTGGATTGAAAATGGAGAGATTCAATTTCCTGTGAAAGAGGTGACAATTGCCGGAAATCTTGCGGACATATTCAAGAATATCGTGGCGATTGGTACGGATACTGATGCAAGAGGAAATGTACAGGTAGGCTCAATTTTGGTGGAGAGTATGAAGGTTGCGGGGGCGTAGGGTTACTTTTATAGTAGGGCTATAGTGATAAATATTACAAATAGTGCAGCGTGGCTAGCCCAAGAAACGCTAGAAAACCAATAACATCGGTGAGTGTTGTCAAGATTACCCCTCCTGATAGCGCTGGGTCTATATTGAGTCGCTGTAAAATCATTGGCAGCGATGCTCCGGCAACGCCTGCCAAAATCAAGTTGATTACCATTGCGCTGGCGATGATAAGCCCTAGGCTTGTATCATTAAACCAATAAGATGCAACCCCTCCAACCACTAGGGACCAAATAGAGCCGTTAATAAAACCAACAATAGTTTCTCGTGACAGTAACCAGCGAGCGTTGCTTGCGCCCACCTGTCCTAGAGCCATTCCGCGTATAACCAATGTTAAGGTTTGGTTGCCCGCAATGCCTCCCATGCTAGCAACAATAGGCATCAGCACGGCAAGAGCGACAACTTTATCAATGGTGTCTTGAAAAATAGCTATAACGGCAGAGGCTAAGAACGCTGTGAGTAAATTGATTCCCAGCCAAACTGAGCGTCGACGGGCGGTTTTTAGCACGGGTGCAAAGGTATCTTCATCTTCATCTAGGCCCGCCATACTCATTAGAGAATGATCCGCGTCTTCTCGGATAACATCGACTACGTCATCGATTGTGATTCGGCCTAATAATCTACCGTCATCATTAACAACAGGGGCAGAAACAAGGTCTTGGCGTTCGAATATTGCAGCAACCTCGTTGTCAGGCATGTTGGCATGAATGGCTAATACATCAGTTTGCATTGCTTCGCGCACACTTATGCTGGGATCACTTACCAATAGTTTAGTCAGCGGAAGTATGCCCACAAATTTATCTGCCCTGTTAACTACAAGGATGTTATCCGTCATATCGGGTATTGATTTGTGGCGGCGAAGATAACGAAATAGGGTGTTGAGCGAAATGTTGGGGCGCACAGTAATAGTATCTGTGTTCATTAGGCCGCCGGCGGTATCCTCTGGAAACGATAGAACTGTTTCTACACGCTGCCGCTGCTGGTCACTCATTGATTCAAGAACGCGCCTAGCGATTGTTCTGGGAAGTTCTTGTATTAGGTCGGCGAAGTCATCGGGTTCAAAGTCTTCAACAGTGTCGATGATTTCTTGAGCATTCCTATGGCGAAGAAATTGGGCGGCAATTTCTTCATGCATATACTGAAGTACATCGCCTTCATCTTCTTTGCTGATTAACTTCCAGAGGATATTTCTTTCACGAGGAGGGGAGGACTCTAATAAATGCGCTGTGTCGGCCGCAGGCATACCTTGAAGCATATGACGCACCTCTGCCAAGGCACCATTATCAAGTGCTTCGTTGAAAGCCTTCATTTGGGCTTGCAGATGGTTTGGTTTGGCGTTCTTTGGCATGCGTATAACCCATTGTCGAACTGCTGGTTAGCGCAGATAATTTGATTTTCTAGATTGTTTAGGCTTACTTATATAGGTTTGATTATATAAGCTTAGTCGTTAATTTTCTTGTGGGTGAACCTGAATAAAATATTTTGGTAAGGGAAGTTGCATTGCTATTTCCCTAAATATCATACGAGGGTGTTGTTGGGGCATTGTATCGATTTGGAGGGGGTATTTCTAGGTGCGAAGATGTTTTTTGATAGGGCTATTCTTCTTCGTCAAAGCGGTTGTTAATGAGTTCTTCAATAGCGGTACAAGCGTCGTTGGCGTCTTTGCCAGTAAACTTCATTGAAAGTTCTGTGCCTTTTCCCGCCGCAAGCATCAGGATCGACATGATGCTTTTTGCATCTGCTTTTTGACCTTGCTTGTCTATTAATATTTCACTTTCGTAGCGAGAAGCGGTACCGACTAGTTTTGATGCGGCTCTTGCATGTAACCCTAACTTGTTGATTATTTTTATTTTTTTTTCGATCTGCATGATGTTTCCGGTATTTTTGAGCTTTGAGTATGCCAGCTTATAGATCCCTGTGTCTAGCTTGCGTATTGGAGAAGGCCTCTTGGAAATGCCTTTGCAATACCTCGGTGAGATAGACAGAGCGATGGTGCCCTCCTGTACAACCAATGGCGACAGTCATATAGCTTCGGTTGGCCGCGGCAAATTTTGGGAGCCAATTTTCCAAATAGCTAACAATGTCATTTTGCATTTCTTCTACGGAAGACTCCTTGCTTAAAAAAGTTTTTACACCTTGGTCAAGGCCGGATTGAGAGCGTAATTCGGGTACCCAATAAGGGTTGGGCAGGCATCGTGCATCAAATACTAAGTCTGCATCGATAGGGATGCCATATTTGAAGCCAAATGATTTAAAGAGCAGGGCCATTCCTTCACGCTCAGTATTTATTCTCTGTTGAATAAGGTCTCTAAGATCATGCAGATTCAGAGAGCTAGTTTCAATTTTAAGGTCAGCTGCTCTCGCTATAGGGTCAAGTAGCTGTCGTTCTTTTTCAATCGCTTCTGATAAAGATGTGTTTACACCGGTACCTGGGTGCTTGCGTCGTGTTTCGCTAAAGCGCTTTAGTAAGGTTTTGCTATCGGCATCCAGGTAAATGATATCAATTCCAATATCTAGGGGGGCAAGAGCCTCAAGTGCTTCAGCGAATTTTTCCAATTGGCTTTGGTTGTTTCTTGCGTCAATGCCTACAGCGATTTTTGTGACGGGCGGATCGGCTTCAAGGGTCAGCTGTAACGCTAGAGCAGGTAGTAAGGTGACGGGTAAATTATCGACGCAGTAATAACCAATATCCTCTAATACATGTAGTGCAGTTGTTTTACCTGAGCCAGAGCGACCACTAATAATGATTAGGCGCGTCGAAGACGATTTTGTTTCTGAAGTGCCATTAACGTGAGCCGTCATTGGTGGTTCCGTCCATGAAGTTAGCTGGCGATAAAGCAGTCGTATAAAGATTGGTGGCCTTCAGCAGATCGTAAAGATGAAGTTAGCCTATCGTTATTAAAGCGACTAGCAATTTGGCTGAGGGCTTGAAGGTGTTCTTCGGTTGAGTTTTCCGGTACGAGTAGTACAAAAAGTAAATCGACAGGTTCGTTATCTATTGCGTCAAAGTCAACGGCCTGATTTAGTCGAATGAGTGCGCCCTGAACCTTGTTGCAATGAGTGATACGACAATGAGGGATCGCTACGCCTTTTCCAATAGCCGTACTCCCTAGTTTTTCTCGAATAATTAGGTTGTCGAACAGTTCGTTTGGATCGAGTTCAGGAGACTGCTGAGCGATAAACTCAGCAGCCTGTTCGAGAACACGTTTTTTGCTGGAGCCTTCAAGGCCTATATAGGTCCTTTCGGGCGTGATGATCTCGCTTACTTCCATTAGATTATTTGACCTGCTTAGCGACCATTACCATGTTTATGGTTTTTGATCTTTTCTTTGTGCTTAATCACTTGGCGGTCGAGTTTATCAGAAAGTTGATCGATAGCAGTATACAT